>CAYSVE010000063.1:0-14038 GCA_964434365.1 uncultured Anaerolineaceae bacterium
GGCGCGACCAACCCGATGTACTCATCCACGAGGCGGCAGGACCGCCACCGGGCCACAGCACCGCTCGGCAAGCTGCGGAGTGGGCCACCAACGTCGGCGCAAAATCGCTGTACCTCATTCATTACCAGGTGTGGAACGCCGACCCGGAACCACTCGTCGGCGAGGCGACGGAAGCCTACGGTGGCCCCGTTACCCTGTGCAAAGACTACGATGTGATCGAATTCTAACCGATTGACAACGCTCCCGTGCCTCCTGTAGACTGCGCCCGCAGTTAGCACAGGACACAGCGATAACACGATGATGACGAAGCCGGGGGGCGGCCTGCCCATTTTGGTGGTCGCGGCGGTAGCCTTGTTTTGCATCGCACTGATGTCGGACAAGTTCAGCGAGCGCAGTTACCGCGACGACGAAGCATGGTGGGTTCATATTGGTTGGGGAAACGGCCCGCGCGAGGTCACCCGGCTGAGTTTTGCCAACACCAGCCCGCCAGCCTTCGGGTTGGCGTTGGCCGGGTGGCAGGCGATTCATGGCCACGCCGAGGCAACAACTCGCTTCTTCAGCGGCCTCGTGACGATGCTCACCCTCGCGCTGACGTTTCGTTTGGCCGCCGATTTGTACGGGTATCGTGCTGGGCTGTGGGCAGTTTTTCTGTTGGGTACCCTGCCGATTGTTCAATACTACGGCTACGAAGCCCGCAACTACGCGATTCTGCTATTGGGGGTCATGGGCAGCCATCTGTTTCTGTTACGACGGCTGCGCAGTCATCGCCGGCTCTACGGTGTGCTGTACGTTGCCTTCGGCACCCTGGTGACCTACACCCACTACTTCGGCGTGTACTTCATCATTGGGCAGGCCGTTGCGGCGCTAAGTATCACCCGTGGATGGCGCGCCGTTCGTGTATTTGGGTTGTTCGTCGCGGTGGGGCTGACCTTCACGCTGGGCTGGGGTGCGGTGACAATCTTCACCTTCACCAACCCCGGCAGCGGTGGCGCACCACCACTCTACAACAACTCGGAACTGTTCATCCGCCTGTGGACTGATTTTTCCACCTCACCGGCCATCGTGGGGGGGTTCGGGTTGGTATTGGCGCTCCTCTGGCCCGGCCCAGACGACGCGCTTCAACCAGCATCGTTGCGGCGCGGTTGGCGCAAGGCATATCTGCTATTGGTGCCGCTCGGGGTGTTTGCTGTCGCCTATGGCATAAACGAACTGCGCGCGCACATCACGACTCGTAACCTACTCGTGATGCTACCGACGCTGCCGGTACTCGTAGGGGCGTTTTTCGCACATCAAACGCGGCTGCTGCAACTCCTGTTGATTTTGATACTGCTCGGCCCGGCGCTTACCGACCCGCGCCCCTTCAACCGCGAAACCGACTTCGAGCGCATCATCGACTTTATCGACTACGACGGCGAGCCGGTCATCATCGAAAATACGCTGCGCAGCCGTCAAATTCCTATCAACTACTACACGAGTGAGCGGGTCGGCGTGCCACAGAGCGGAATCCTGAACGTGTTCCGCAGCTACGAGGCGAATGTGCAGCGCCTCCCACAAAATTTCGAGAACGTGATCATCAATGACGACGACTTCGAAACCTTCGAGGCGTTCATCGGTGAAGCGGAGCGGCTGTACTACTTCTTCACATCGGGCACGCCAAATGCCGAGCAAATCCGTGAGTACATGGTGGAAAACTATACCGCTGCGCGCGAAATCAAGCTGGCCTACGACATCACCCTCACCGAGTATCGGCGTGTGCCACAGGTCGATGCCCCGGCGTACGCCTTCGGCGAGACGTTTGTGCTTCATGCGTGGGGCATCCCTACCGAACTCACGGTTGCACCATGTCGTCGCGTTGTGCTGGAAAGCTGGTGGCAGGTGGGCCAGCGTCCCCTTGCCGAGTACAGCATGGTCTTCGCAGCCGTCGATGAAAATGGCCAGGGCTTCGCCGAAGCGAACGGCCCGCTCGCAAACTCGGAAACGACCGATTGGTGGCCGGGCCGCACCTATCTCGACTCGCGCGCGTTTACCGTCCCGTGTGATACGCCCCCCGGCGAGTACCCGATGATTATCGGCGTGTTCGATGCCAATACGCTCGACTCGCTTGATGTCATCGTTGGCGGCGATACCGTCGTCGGTACATCCGCATTTTTGACCACACTACGTGTGCAGTAGATGACCGCGCGCCAATTGCTTCCCGCGGTGTGTGTCATCGGCTTCTGCGTTGCGCTCATGGCCGTTAAGTTCACCGAGCGCGACTATCGTGATGATGAAGGGTGGTGGGTGCACATCGGTTGGCAGAACTCGGTGCGCGAGGTCACATGGCTGAGTGTCGCGAACACCAGCCCCCCCGCCTACGGCCTGCTGCTCGCCGGTTGGCAGGCGCTGCACGGTCACCTGGAGGCGACCACGCGTTACCTCAGTGGGTTGTTGATGCTGCTGGCCCTCGCATTGACATATCGGCTAGGTGCGGATTTGTGGTCTCCGCTGGCGGGCCTGTGGGCCACCTTTCTTTTCGGGACACTGCCGGTGGTTCAATACTATGGCTACGAGGCCCGCAGCTACGGGTTATTGCTGTTCGCTGCTGGGGGCAGTCATCTGTTTTTGCTGCGCCGGTTGCGCACCCCGCAGGGCTACTATGGATTGCTGTACGTCGTCTTTGGCATCTTGGTAACTTATACCCACTACTTCGGCGTCTACCTGATTATCGGGCAGGCGGTTGCCACGCTGGTCGTCACCCGAGGGTGGCGTGCCTTGCGCGCCTTCGGGTTATTCGTTGGGGTGGGGGCGGCCTTCGGGCTGGGTTGGGGCGTGGTGACCGTGTTCACCTTCACCAACCCAAATAGTGGCGGCGCGGGTACCTTCCCGAATGGGTGGCCGCTGTTCGCCGAACTCTGGACCGATTTTGCAATTGCCCCTGCGGACATCGGCGCGGTGGTTTTGTTGTTGGCTGTGTTTGGGCGTGTCTCGGCCAATGGCGCTTCTGCATTGCGCACCCCCTGGCGGAAGACCTATCTAGTCGGGGTGTCGCTAATGGCGCTCGCCGTTGCGATGCTCGCCAACAGCGCGCGTGAGCACGTCAATACGCGCAATCTGCTCGTGATGCTGCCGACGCTGCCCGTGCTCATCGGCGGATACCTCGCGACGATGCGCGGGGTGCTATTCCAGGGGTTGGTGGCACTGATGATACTCATCCCAGCGATGACACACTTTCGCGTGTATGACCAAGGATCGGATTATGGGCAACTCGCCGGGTGGATGACCTACGACGGCGAACCGGTTGTCGTCGAGAGCGATGGGCGTAGCCAGCATATTCTGCTGGGGTACTACCTGCGCGAGCGTGTGGACGTTGCCCCGGAGGCTATATTTCATATTTTCGAGGATTACACGGTGAACGCGCAGCGTTTTCCACATCCGCCGGTACACATTGCCCTCGATGATGGCGAGTTCGATGCCTTTGTAGCCTTCGTCAATGATGCGCCGCGTCTGTATTACTTCCGCAAGCCCGGCTCTACACGTACCGGTCAGTTTCACGTTTTCCTCGATGCACACTACAGCCCCGCCCGCGAAATCGACATCGCCTACGAAATCACCCTGACGGAGTATGTTCGCAATAATGATGTGGAGGCACCCGTCCAATGAATTTGCGCGCACAAAGCTGGTCCACGATTGCAGCTGTGGCGATCGCATTTTTTTGCGTTGCCGTGCAGATGATCAAATTTAGCGGGCGCGGCTATCGCGAAGACGAAGCGTGGTGGGTCCACATCGCGTGGGAAAACGGCCCGCGCGATGTCACCCGCCTGAGCTACACCAACACCAGCCCACCCGCCTACCCGCTGATGCTTACCGGGTGGCAGGCCGTTCACGGCCACGCCGAGACCACGACCCGTTACTTTTCCGCGCTAATCTTGCTGGTCGGATTGGCATGTGTGTATCGCCTCGCAGCAGATTTGTATGGGGTGCGAGCCGGGCTGTGGGCGGTGTTTCTGCTAGGGACGCTGCCCATAGTGCAGTTTTACGGCGCCGAAGCTCGAAACTACGGCCTGCTCATCACGACGACGGCAGCGAGCCATCTGCTGTTGCTGCGATGGCTGCATCGTCAACGGTTGGTGTACGCCGGGTTGTATGTGGTGGCCGGCACGCTGGTGATGCTCACGCACCTGTTTGGAATATACGTCATCCCGGCGCAGGCGCTTTGGGTGCTGCTCACCGTAGAGCCACGGCTGCGATGGCGGGCCTTTGGGTTGTTCGCCGGGGTGGGCCTCGCCTACCTTGTGGGTTGGTTTCCGGTCCTTATACACACTGTCCTGTTTAGGGGGCCGGGTGGCGCAGCCGTCTACGCGACTGGGCTACCGATTTTCGCCGCGTTGGCCGATGAAATGAGCACGATTCCGGCAGGGGTTGGCGCAGTCCTGCTCACCCTGGCCCTCAATGCACCGCGCGCGTTGCGCAGGCGCATCCCGCTGCGGCGTGCGGCGTGGTATCCGGTCGGTATCACTGTCTTGGTGCTACTTCTCGTGCTAACCGTCAACACGCTGCGCACCCACGCGAACCCCCGTAACCTGCTTATCCTCACACCGATGTTGGCGGTTGCGCTGGGTGGTGCCCTGGGCATGCAACGCCGAATGCTGCAAATCGCCGTGCTGCTGGTGCTGCTGGTGCCGACTATCAGAACCTTTCGCATTTTTGCGGAGGACAAAGGCTTCTCTGGGGTGCCAGAGCTGCTCGCAGAGAGTGGCTACCAGCCCGGTGACCGGTTGCTGGTGATGGCTCACCTACGCGCGACGCAAATCGCGCTGAATTACTACTTGCGCGCCCGGGCCGATGTTGCGCCGGAACAAGTTTTTCATCTGTTCCCTAGCTACGAACAGAACCGCCCACGCCTGCCCCACGATTTCGCGAACGTCGCCCTGGAGGGCGACCCAGTGGACATCGACGCATTCAAAGGATGGCTGGGCACTGCCTCGCGAACTTTCGTCATCTGGGAGGCTGCGCCAGGGTCTCGGTTTGCGTACTATAATGTGCTCGACGAAAACTTCGCGCGACTGCACGACCTTCAAACAGGCGCGATGCATGTGGAAGCCTACTATCGCCCGGCAAATGGCCTCGCCCCGGTGTTCGACTTCGACGAGAACATCACACTCACGGGTTGGGAGGTCAACACCACGACGGCACGCCCCTGCGAATCTTTTTCGTTGTTAAGTTGGTGGCGCACCGATGCCCCCCTGAGCGACAATTACAGCCTGAACGCCTCGCTCGTGGCTACAAACGGACAAGGGTTAGCCACAGCAAATGCCGGGTTGACGACCACCCTCAGCCAGCAGTGGCAACCTGGCGCCAATTACGTCGATGACCGCGCGCTGCACATTCCATGCGATGCTGTGCCCGGTGCCTACCCGTTGATTCTCGGCGTGTACGACCCCGATACCCTAACCTCGCTCGAAGCAGCCTACCCCGATGGCAGTGTCGTGGGGGCAGCCGCCTTCTTGACGAATATCACGGTGGAACCCTGATGCGACTAACGATCATCGACAAGGACGAAAATGTACATCACCTGGAAGTGCCTGCCGGAGCCAACCTGCGGGTGGAGCTACTGAAGGCCGGGTTCACACCGTATGTTGCGCTCACGAGCCGACTCAACTGCGGTGGGCGCGGCCTGTGCGCGACCTGCGGTGTGTGGATAGACGACGGTGAACCCCCACCCATACACTGGCACGATAAACTTGCAAAGGCCTATGCCTACCCGCGCCTGAGTTGTCAGATTACGGTGGAAGCCCCGATGACGGTTCGAATTTTGCCAAAAAAGCGCATCTGGGGCCATCGGGACCCCGCAAGACGTAATTCATCGCAAGGAAAGCATTAACGGCTTTTTTACTTTACAACATTTCTTCCCTGTGCTAAGTTTAGCACACGCTTTCTAATCACCAAGCCAAAGATGGGTTCGATGGCACAGCCGAGCGCTGTGTCTTTCTCTTTCTTGTTCTGTTTGTAGGAGTCTCATCCCATGCACTATCTCACGCCAGAAGGTCTACAACAACTCGAAAAGCGCCTGGAATTCCTCATGACTGTGCGACGCGCGGAAATCGCCGAGCGCTTGCGGGTTGCGATGGAGGAAAGCGGCGAACTCGTAGAAAACGCGGACTACGAGGACGCCAAGAACGAACAGGCTTTCGTCGAGGGCGAGGTGATGCGCCTGCAAACCATTCTCTCCGAGGCGGAGTTGATACAAACCCCGGCAGCAAGCGACATCGTCGCTATCGGTGCACGCGTGACGGTGATCGAAAAAGGCTTCGACGATGAGGAGTGCTACCAGATCGTTGGTGCCGCCGAGGCGAACCCAGCGCAGGGCCGTATTTCCATCGATAGCCCGGTGGGGCAGGCCCTCATCGGTGCGAAGGTCGGCGATAAGGTCCGCGTGCGCACACCCGGCGGCGAAACGGTCTTCAAGATCAAGGCCATCGGTTAAACGACAAGCTACTCGGGCAGTGCGTGCATTGCCCGAACCCCACGACGCCCCTACCGACGACCGCCCCCCACGCGGTATAATATCGGCTTAAACCTACCGACTAGAGACCCAATGAGGACACTATGTTAGAAAAGCTGGCAGGCATCGAGGCCCGTTTTGAGGAGCTTGAGCGCCTGATGAGCGACCCTGAAGTGGCCTCCGACTACGAAAAGGTGGCGGAGTACGCCCAGGAGCGCAGCGGCATCCAGGAAATTGTGGAAGCCTACCGCGACTATAAACAGCAGTTGGCCGAGCTAAACGATGCCGAACTGCTGGCGAACGAAGCCGACGACGCCGACATGCGTGAACTCGCGAACATGGAAGTTTCGCAACTCCGCGAGAGCACCGAGGAACTCAGCGAGCGGTTGAAGGTGCTGCTGCTACCCAAGGACGCCCGCGACGACAAAAACGTCATCATCGAAATCCGTGGTGGTGCAGGGGGCGACGAAGCAGCTATATTTGCGGCAGATCTCACCCGCATGTATATTCGCTACGCCGAGCAACAGCGCTGGAAGACGGATGTCATCACCGAGAACCGGGCCGTTGGTGACGAGGGCCTGAAGTACATCAAATTCGAGATCAAAGGCGCAGGTGCCTTCAGCCGCCTCAAATACGAGAGCGGCGTTCACCGGGTGCAGCGCGTACCCCAAACCGAATCGCAGGGACGTGTCCACACCAGCACGGCAACCGTCGCCGTGCTCGCAGAACTCGATGAGGTGGACATTGACCTCGACATGAACGAGGTGCGAGTCGATGTGTTCCGTAGCCAGGGCGCGGGCGGCCAAAGCGTTAACACCACCGACAGCGCCGTCCGCATGACACACATCCCGACCGGGCTGGTGGTGGAATGCCAGGACGAGCGCAGCCAGCTACAGAACCGTATTCGCGCGAAGCAGATTTTGCTCAACCGGCTGTACGAGATGGAAATCGAGCGGCAGCGTAACGAGCAAGAGGCCGAACGCCGTGGGCAAATCGGCTCGGGTGACCGCTCGGAGAAGATTCGCACTTACAACTACCCGCAGAACCGCGTTACCGACCATCGCATCAACGTGAGCAACTACAACCTGCCCGCCGTGTTGGACGGCGCACTCGATGAGTTCATTGATGAACTGGCGACCCGTGAACAAGCTGAGAAGCTGGCGGCAGTAGGCACCTAACCGTGACCAACATCCGCGATGCCCTGCAAGGCGCACGCAACGGGCTAGCGAAGGTTTCATCCTCCCCCTCGCTAGATGCACAGCTATTGCTGTGCGACGTGCTGGAGGTTTACGGCAAAGCGTATCTGTTCGCTCACCCTGAGCAAGAATTGACCCCCGCGCAGCGCAAGGCCTACACACGCCTTGTTGCGCGCCGGGCGGCGGGCGAACCCGTCGCCTATATCCGTGGCGTGGTGTCCTGGTACGACCGCGAATTTGCGATTACATCGGATGTGCTGATTCCGCGACCCGAAACCGAACTGTTACTGGAGCAGTCCTTCCAGCGGGTGCAGCAACAGCCAACACTCGTCGCGGCGGATGTCGGCACGGGTAGTGGGGCCATCGCGATTACGCTGGCAGCCCACGCACCCAAAGCAACCATCTTCGCGACGGACATCAGCGAAGCGGCGTTGGAGGTCGCGCTCAAAAACGCCGAGGCCAACGATGTCGAGGTGGCGTTCATGCAGGGCGATTTGGTCGAGCCACTGCGAACGGCGGGCATCAAGCTGGATGTGCTACTGAGTAACCCGCCCTACATCGCAACGGGTACCCTTGCGGAACTCGACGTGGGCAAGCACGAACCCCACCTCGCCCTCGACGGCGGTGAGGACGGACTCGATGTGGTGCGACGGTTGCTAGACACCGCGCTGACAGTCTGCAACCCGGGCGCGTTGATACTGGTGGAAATTGGCGCGGACCAGGGTGATGCTGCGATGATGCTTGCCGAAAAAGCCCTCGATGCCGCCGAAATCGAGGTTGTGCCAGACCTCGCTGGTTTAGATCGTGTGCTGAAGGTGTTGCTGAATTGATTTTGCCAATCGACGATCCCAAAACGATACCCACCGCTGTCGATGTCATCGCGCGCGGCAACCTTATCGTGATCCCTACTGATACGGTTTATGGGGTGGCGTGTTCCCCATACAAAGCGGAAAGCATCGACCGGTTGTATGAGGCCAAGAATCGCCCCCGTACCAAAGCGATGCAAATTTTGCTCGCGGATGTCGAGGATGCAACACAGGTCGGTACAGGTTTCCCGGCGGCGGCGCAGAAGCTTGCCGATGCGTTTTGGCCAGGCGCACTGACGATTACCCTGCCCAAGCGTGATGGCCTGCCCGAGAACCTCTCGATATACCCGACGGTTGGGGTGCGCCTGCCCGACCACGCCGCCTTGCGGGCGATTATCCGCGCCTTGGGGGGCACACTCGGGGCAACGAGTGCCAACCTGAGCGGTGAGGCCAGTCCTACCAACGTCGATATGGCCATAGCCGCCCTCGGTGATGCTGTGGCACTCTACATCGATGGTGGCGAAACGCCGGGCGCAGTCTCCTCAACGGTCGTCGAAACAACGCTCGGCGACGACGTGAAACTCCTTCGCGAAGGCCCCATCGCCGAAGCCGACATCCGCCGCGCCCTCGCCTGAGTGTTTACCTCATGGGGTGTGAGGGCATGCCCCCACCCCGACAACACGTTCGCGACACAAGGCTTTTCGCAATGTTGAATCATCATGCGTACGAACCGTGCCCTATTTGCCAGGGCGAAGACTACACATGGGGCACCGTCAATGCGCGCGGCAGTGGGGTGCAGATGGTCTTTCACTTCCAGCGGTTGCCACTTGGCAGCATGCGAGGCTTCCTGGGGCGCGCTATCGGGCGCACCTTTGTGGAAAGCGACTTGCGTACGCGTCGATGCAATACGTGTGGCAACATCCAAACCTTTGCGGTACGCGAGGACGCCGCAAAGAAGAAAAAACTACGCTGATATGGTATCGTCTGCGAGGAACCGCCCAACGAGGAGACTTACATGCGCCACGCAGCCGTTTCTATGACGATATTCACGTTGTACGTTTTCGTCCTCGCCATCGTGCTGATGTTCGTGCCGAACTGGTTTGTCCGCACGAGCGGCCTACCAACCATCGAAGGCCCTTATATCCGCATTGCAGGCTTGTTGGCATTCAACATTGGTGTTTACTATGCCACCGCCATCTTCCAGGGTAACCGTGGTTTCTATAACGTGTCGGTATTCGTGCGCCTTCTGGAACCCGTGTGGCTGCTGATTCTCGTGCTCATCTATCGCATTCCCAGCCTACTCATTGCTGCCGGGGCCGTGAATGCGGTCTTTGGTTTATGGACAGGGCTTGCACTCTGGCTAAGTCGGCCACGACGCCCACAAGCTGTGGAGCTGGAAGACGTAGAAGTATAGCGCAAGCAACACCACGATTGTTTGCGCACATTTCGTATCATCACTCAGGAGATTTTATGCAGCCCATCATCGAAGCTGTCCATACTGCTTCTACACTCTGCAAGCGTTTACAGCAAGAAGGAACCGGCGGCGTGGATAAGGCCGACACCAGCCCGGTCACCATCGCCGATTACAGCGCACAGGCCATCATCTGCCGCGCGATAAGCCACCACTACCCCGGGGATACCGTCATCGGTGAGGAGGACGGTACCAGCTTCAGCACGTTACTCAGCGACGAAGACCGTGCCCGCGTCGTTGTGCTACTTGCCGAAACACTCGGTGAAAGTGTCGACCAGGCGCAGGTCGCCGAATGGCTGGACTATGGCACTGGCGGCAGCGCCGACAAACGCACCTGGGTTATCGACCCGATCGATGGCACGGTGGGCTTCATCGGTAATCGGTATTATGCGGTGTGCGTCGGTGTTCTGGTAGGTGGCCAACCCGTCGATGGCATCATCGGTATGCCGAAATCGCCCCTGCACGAAAGTGGCACCATCGCCTACACCGAGGATGGACGCGTGTTCGTCGTCCCGATGGGCAAAGGCGAATCGCCACGTGAGGTCCGCGCGAATACACACACCGACCCGGCGAAAGTTAAGGTGTTGGAGAGCTACAAGCTCAAAGAGGATCGGCTCAAGCTGAATGCCGACCTGCGCGAAGCAGCCGGGCTGGGTTCGCCACCCGTGGAGTACTACGATAGCCAACTGAAATACGCGATGGTCGCTGCGGGTTACGGCGATTTGTTCGTTCGGTTGCCGCGTGACATGGTCAAAGACCCACACAAGACCTGGGACCATGCCGCCGGGGCGGCGCTGCTGATGGCCGCAGGCGCGAAAATCACCGGTACCGAGGGCGAACCGGTCGATTTTTCGCAGGGCATTAAGCTGCCACACAGGGGATTCATCGCGACCAACGGCCCGCTCCACGAGCAGGTGGTGGCCGCAGCCAAAAAGATGTTCTAACCATGCCCCGACCCACAAATTTATCCCACCTGTGTATAATAGTGGGTATGTCTTTCATCGGCGGAGTTGGGTAAATGACGGAAATTACGAGCACCCTGGACGAATTGCAGTCGCTACGCGAACTCAGCAACGATGTCGCCGCGGCGATGCAAGCTCAGCGGGATGTCCTGCGCCAACGTGGGATGAGCCTGCCACACGGCGTGCTCAGCAGCCTCGAAGGGCTGGCGAAAGACCTGCGCGCCCTCGAAAAAGGTGTGACAGCCGATGAGACCGAACTCGGCCAGTTGCGTGCCCTGGCGGCGACCGGCGCGATGGTCAACTCCTCGCTAGATTTGGACCAGGTGCTTACTCAGGCGATGGACCGGGTGATCGAGCTGGCCGGGGCCGAGCGTGGGTTTATCATCCTGCAAAACGTCAACACGGGCGAAATGGAATTCCGCATCGCGCGCGATAACTCCGAAGAGCCGCAGGACGAAGACCACCGCATTAGCCGCACCATCCTCAACGAGGTGGTGAGCACGGGTAGGCCGTTGCTCACCGATAACGCTTACAAGGACCCGCGCATCCAGGACAACATGAGTATTGCGCAGTTCATGCTCCGTTCGGTGATTTGTGTGCCACTACAAAAAGGCGACAAGATCATCGGCGCGGTATACGTCGACAACCGCGTGCGTTCGGGTGTGTTCACCCAATTGGAACTTAATCTGCTGACAGCGTTCGGTAACCAGGCGACCGTCGCCATCGAAAATGCGCGGCTGTACGCCCGCATCCAATCGACGCTGAGCGAAATCCGCGAAATGAAAAACCTGATGGACAATGTGTTTGCGTCCATCGGTAGTGGTGTCATCACCACCGACGCCGACCGCCGCATTATGACGATGAATCGGGCTGCCGAGGCCATGCTCAGTGTCACGGCGGAAGAATCCATCGGCAAGCGCATCATGGCGGTGCTGCCTCGCATCGACGAGGCCGATGTCGAAGATCAACTGCGCGAGGTGCTTCAGGGCGATAAGCAAGAGGTGATCCAGGCTGAGGTGGAAATGCCGGCGCGTGGGCAGGTTATCCTTAACCTCAAGCTAAGCCCACTGTTGGACGACGACGAAAACGTGCAAGGTGCTGCCGTCGTCGTCGACGACCTCACGGAGCAGGTCGAGCGTGAGAACATGTTCGATGTGATGTCCGATTACCTGCCGCCGGGCCTTTTGGATCGCCTCGACGAAATTATGGGCATCGACCTCGGTGGCGAACGGCGTGAGATGACATGCATGTTCATCGAAACGCGCTCGTTCGGTAGCTTCCCGCAGGATACGCCGCCGCAACGCCTGATGACGATGGTCAACGAATACCTCTCGGTGGCGACCGCCGCAGTACACGAGATGGACGGCGTCATCGATAAGTATATGGGCAGCGAATTGATGGTGCTGTTCAACACGCAGCTCAACCCGCAAGAAGACCACGCTGCGCGTGCGATCCACGCCGCACTCAATGTGCGCGATGCGTTCGAAAAATTCTACGCGTCGCTCAACATAAACCCAGAGCCGCACTACTACCGCATCGGTGTGCACAGTGGTATCGCCACCCTCGGGAATGTCGGCAGCCTGTACCGGCGTAATTTCACCGCGATTGGCGATACGATCAACCTTTCCAAGCGTTTACAGGAAAATGCGACTGCCGGGCAGATCATCATCAGCGAAACCACGCTCGACATGGCGCAGCGTACTGGCAGTATCGATGACATCCGGTTGGTCGAACGCGACCCCATCCAGGTGAAGGGTCGCCAGGTATACACCCAAATTTACGAGGTCTTTGCGAATGAATAAGGATATCAATACGGTCGACATGAATACGGCCCAACTTCAGATCAAGGAGTTGAGCCAGAAAGTCAAAGACCTCATCCAGTTGATGCGCAGCCAACAGCAAGCCCTGCGCCAGCGCGGCATGAACCTGCCCCCGGCGGCGCTCAACGGCCTGAAGTCGTTGCGCACGCGCCTAGACAAGCTCAACCAACAGTTTACCAGCATGCAAATCGAACTCACGCAATTGCGTGCACTGGCCGAAAACTATGCGCTCATCACCTCGACCTTGGAGGTGGATGAAGTATTGAACCAGGTTATGGACACGGTGATTCAGCTTACGGGGGCCGAGCGCGGCTATATCGTGCTGAAGAACCCAACTACTGGCGAAATGGAGTTCCGTGTGGCGCGCGGGCTGGCCCAGGAGCAAACCGAGCAGAGCGATTTTATCGTCAGCCGTACGATCGTGAATCAGGTAACCGAGACCCGCGAACCGGTGCTTACGGACAACGCCAGTGCGGACAGCCGCTACCAGGGGCAAGAGAGTATCGTGAGCTACGCGCTACGCAGCATCCTCGCGGTGCCGCTGAAACTGCGCGAGGAAGTCGTGGGGGTCGTCTACTGCGACAACCGCATCCTCGCGGGCCTGTTTCGTCAACACGAGCTGAACCTGCTCACAGCGTTCGCCGACCAGGCTGCCGTCGCCATCGAAAATGCACGCCTCTTCGCCGATGCGCGCGCCCAGCTAGACGAAATTACCTCTGTGCGTGACCTGATGGAAAACATCTTTTCGTCGGTGGCGAGTGGGATCATCACTGTGAGCCGCAATGGGACGGTCGCCATCTGCAACAGCGCGGCAGAGAATATTTTGCGGTCGCCCAAGGGCAATATCCTGGGCTATCCCATCGAAGATGTGCTCCCTGGCTACGATGACACCTTTATGGATGCGATGGACCGGGTGCTGCAAGAGGGCGCACAGGAACTCATCGAATTGGAGCCGGAGCTTGCCGAGGTCGGTAAGCGCGACTGGAATATCATCCTCAGCCCGCTGCGCGATGTCAACGACGGCAGTACGCAGGGTGTCGCCATCATGCTCGACGACCTGACCGAGGTGAAGGAACACGAAGCGCAACTCGCGAAAGTGCGTGGGCTGGTGCCCTTCAACCTCGATAGCATCCGCGCCGAAGACATCGCGAATATCTCGGTAGAGGTGCGCACGATCACATCCATCTTCGCCGATGTGCGCGGCTTCACCTCCTTTAGCGAGAACCTCCAACAGGAGGACCTGATGCGGATCATCAATCGCTACCTCAGCCTCGCGTCCGATGCCATTAACCTGTATCGTGG
>CAYSVE010000064.1:0-13990 GCA_964434365.1 uncultured Anaerolineaceae bacterium
CCTGTGAGCGCGATGCTAAGTTCCATCGTGGTGAAGATCGGCATTTACGGCATCATCCGCATGGTGACGTTGCTGTACGTAGATGAAGCAGCGGTGATACGGGCGTTTTTGCTGGGGTTGGGCCTAATCGGCATCTACTTTGGCAGTTTGGGCGCGCTACGAACGTACAACGGGAAGCGCGTGCTCGCTTACAGTACATTCGGGCAAATCGGCTTCATTCTGGTGGGCATCGGCTGGTCTACACCGCAGAATCCGTTCCCGCTCGTGGCAGCGATCCTATACGCGTTCAATCACGCGTTTATCAAGTCGTCTTTGCTGATGCTGTTCGGCGTCGTCGCAAGTATGACGAAGACAAAATCTGCCGCGCTGGCGGATACAGTCGGCGTGGGCAAGAGCCTGCCGTGGATCGTCGGCGTGCTGTACTTTTTGGGCGGGATGTCGCTGGCCGGTTTGCCACCAATGAACGGTTTCATCAGTAAGTTGGTGTTGGTGCGCAGCGGCATCGAAACGGCGAGCATCACCGAGAGTGCTGGCGGTATGTGGACGTCGGTGGGGTTTGTGGTTGCTGCTGGTGCGCTCACGTTGATGTACATGACGCGGACGTGGTCGTCGGTGTTCCAGCGAAAGCCGAATGAGGACACCGTTGCACTGAAGGAACCGGGGCATGAGGATAAAGCCTACGCGCCCGCGATGTTGATCAGCATTTGTTTACTGCTGGGCATTTGGGCGACGCCGCTGTTCAACGTGGTGCAGCAAACCGTAGACCAGATCACGAACCCGTCGGTGTACATCGAAGCGGTTAACCCGGCGAAGCTCGCAGAGTTGGAAGTGGCCGAGGGGACGCTGGAGATAGGAGAGGGCGACTGATGGTTTTCCAGATTGTGATGGGCGCGATCCCGCTGTCGGTGATGTGGATGATACTGGGTGACCAACTCAATATCGAAGGGTTGATCGTGGGGTATGCCTTCGGGTTGGCGACGATGTATTCGTTGCGTGGGGCGCGGTTGACGATCACACCTCGGAAGCTACCGAGGCAGTTGTTCTGGCTGGTCGTGTACTCGCTTAGAATGTTGTGGGCGGTGGCGGCGAGCGCGTTCGATGTGTTGCGACGGGTGCTGAACCCGCGAATGCCGATTAGCCCTGGCATCATTCCAATTGCGACCGAGGATGAGTCGAACGACATCGTGATAAGCGCGGCCAGTGCCCACAGCATCACGATTACGCCGGGTGAGTTGGTGGTGGGCTTCGAAGACCGTGATGGGCAGACGTACATGCTCGTCCATGCGTTGGATGCGGAGTCGAGCAGAAAGACGCTCGTGCGAGACCAGCGCAACCGCCTGAAGATGTTTAATCGGATATTGGGGAAGTAAGAGACGATGATCGAAAACACGTTTGTCAACACGGTGGTCGGCCTGTCTTTGATTGTGCTGGTGCTTTTGGCGGTGGCCTGCGTTTATCGGGCGTATAAGGGGCCGAGTATCGCTGACCGTTTGCTCGCGATCGACCTGATTACGACGATTATCATCGGCATCATTTTGCTGTTGATGTTGTTGACGGGGCCAGAGTTCCTGGTGGACATTGCGCTGGCAATGGCCGCACTGACGTTCATCGGCACGGTGGCGCTGGCACGATACGTGAGCGAAGGGCGGGTGTTCTGATGCAGTATATTGGCCTTGTGTTTATCATCATCGGGCTATTCTTCTTTCTGGGTGGGGTGGTTGGCATCATCCGCCTGCCCGACGCCTACAGTCGGCTGCATGCGAGCGGGAAAGTGGGCACCGTGGGGTTGTATGGCCTTATCATCGGCGTCGCGTTCATTGTGCCGAGTGCCGCGCCGAAGTTGCTCGTGTTGGCAGGGTTTTTCATCATCATCGCGCCAGTCGCGACGCATACCATCGCCCGCAGTGTGAGCGTGCTGAGCACGACGATGGGCAAGGTAGACGAGGTGGAAACCCTGCCCTAGTCGGTTGGCAGTAGGCAAGGCGGGGGGCATCGGCTTGCGATATGTGCTACTCTGTTGCCTATAAATGACGTTGTGGCCCGGTTTGTGGCCGGGTCACGGCCAGCGAGGAGTACAGCAGCCGATGTTTTTCGCAACGATCACTGGCATTCCCCAGATGACGTCCGTCAATGCACGCAGCGGGCCAGGGCTGAATAACGGCATTGTTCTGAGAATTTCCAAGGGCACGGGCAACCTCACGGTCACCGATGTGCAACCAGACACGCAGGGCGTAAGCCAGGGCGACAAGGTCTTCAACTGGTTACAACTGGATACCCCGGGCGGTCAACGGGTGTGGGTGCGCGATGACCTCGTGAGCGTGGTGGGCGATGGGCGCAAGTTCGGGTATCCGAACATCGACCGGCCCGTGTTGGGTTTTCTGCTGGAGCAACGCGAGGAACTAAAGGCCACCGCCGAACTCGACCCCGAGGAGGACACCCAACCCACGCCGACCGTGCAGCAGAGCGCGCCGTTCTTCCGGGCGCGGATACTCGGTTTGCCGCAGTTTCCATCCATCCGTGAGGTGAATGTGCGCAGCGGCCCCGGCGTGACGAATACGCAATTGTTCAAAAGCGCAGTGGGTACCGAAGGGCTAAAAGTCCTCGACGTGGAAACCGACCAGCGCGGCGATTCGCAGGGCGGGAACACCTTCGAGTGGATGCAACTGCACTTCCCCAATGGCAAATCCGGCTGGGTGCGCGATGACCTCATCGAAGTGGAGGGCGACGGCACGCCGTTCGGCTATGGGGTGATTATCCCACGGCAGCGGGCGTTCGACCTCAAGCGGAGCATCCCGGCGGCGAAGCCAACGGTGCCGGTCGTGGCCCCCGAAACGCCACCCGCCGAGGACCTTCCCGACGTGGGGTTGGGCGCGCCGATCGACGTGGAACCGGGCAAAACTGTCGAACCGCAGGGTGACGATGCCTTTGCCGAAAGCCGGGGCGCGACGGGCGTGAATGTCCGCAGCGGGCCGGGCACGGGCTTCGGGGCGGTGGGCCGGTTGGGGCGCGGCCAACGCGCGAAAATCCTCGGCGCGGAGCAGGGCCAGGGCAACGATCCGTTTAAGTGGATTAACATCGAGTTTAGCGGCGGCAATGGCTGGATTCGGGAGGACTTTGCGCGCCTTAGCGGTGGCTTCCAGCAGTTTGGGCTGGACTACGAGGATAAGTACCCCGCGCCGATTCGTGATGGCGACTGGCAGCGCGACTTCAACCTCGATGAGAGCCTGACGAACATCCTCGCGATTCACTGGGGCTGGGACTTCAGCGCGCCCGAGGGGATGCCGATTTACGGTGGGCCGAACGGTGGCTATGTCGTGCAGGCGGACTTCTGCACGCGGTGCGGGCAGGCCGGTGTGAGTGTGACGACGCAGGGCATCGCCGTGGGGAGCAGCGCTGTGCTCAACGACCCGGGTTGGAACTTCGGCTACGGGCACAAAGTTATCGTGCGGTACCTCAATAACATGTTGCCGCCTACGACACGAGACCGCCTCGCGAAGCGTGGCCTCGCCGGGGCGCACCTGTTTGTGGCCTATGCGCACCTGAAGCAAATGAACGTGCGCGCCGGGCAGAACCTCCAGCCGAATCAGCAGATCGGCACGTGTGGGAACAGCGGCAACAGCAGCGGGCCACACCTTCACCTTGAGGTGCGGGCGGGCCTGAACCCGAACGAGACGCAGTGGTTCAGGCTGATCGCGAATCTGATGTCGCCGGAAATTTTGTTTTTGCGATGATTCGTCGCAACGTAACAGCAAACGGCGGGCGAGGCACGGCCTTGCCCCGCCCGGCACACCTACCGCAGAGGATAATTCCTGAAACGTCGCTGGCTTTACACGACCATTCTGACCCCAGGATACGCGCTAGTGTCAAATTTGTGAAAGATTTCTCCGCAATCGTCGATTTGCGTTGACTTACACCTCGCACTCTGTTAGTCTGGCATTCTCTATTTGTGTCCAGCCACTTCTCCGATATGCTCAACAAGTTATCGCACAAGTGGGCGTCCGCCGAATCACTGACGAGACGTAGGACTTGCTATTGACTATCGAGGACGAACGTTCACTTCTATGCGATTTGAAGAGCTACATCTCATCCAGCCGCTCATGCGTGCGGTTAAGGACCAGGGCTACACCGAGCCGACACCCATCCAACAACAGGCGATTCCACATATTCTGACAGGGTCCGACCTCATCGGCCTGGCACAAACCGGTACCGGCAAAACGGCGTCGTTCGCGCTGCCGGTTCTGCAACGTCTCGACGAAAACACGCCCAAGGGCCAGCCAAGGCCAAAGCGCGCGCGGGTGCTCGTGTTGGCACCGACGCGCGAACTTGCCGCGCAAATCGACGACAGCTTCCATGCGTACGGCAAGTACCTGAAGTTCAAGCATATGACGATTTTCGGCGGCGTGAGCCAGAACCCGCAGGTGGCGAAGTTCGAGCGGGGCATCGAAATCGTCGTGGCGACGCCGGGCCGCTTGCTCGACCTGATGAACCAGGGCCATGTGAGCATGGATAAGCTGGAAGTGCTCGTGCTCGACGAGGCCGACCGGATGCTCGATATGGGCTTTCTGCCGGACATCAAGCGAATTTTGGCGAAGTTGCCGCCGCGCCGCCAGACGTTGCTCTTCAGCGCGACGATGCCGCCCGATATACAGGCGCTCGCGAACGAGATGCTTGTCGACCCGGTGAAGGTCGAGGTTGCGCCGGAATCGACGACGGTGGAGGCCATCGAACAGAGCGTGTACTTCGTCGAAAAGAGTGACAAGCGCCACCTGTTGACGCACCTGTTGGATGAACGCAACATGCACCGGACGCTGGTGTTCACCCGCACGAAGCACGGCGCGAACCGTCTCGCGGGGCAACTCAGCAAGGCGAAGTTCCCGGCGGCGGCCATCCATGGCAACAAAAGCCAGACGGCGCGCCAGAACGCGCTCGATGACTTCAAGAAGGGCAAGACGCACGTGCTCGTGGCGACGGACATCGCCGCGCGGGGCATCGACGTGGATGACATTTCGCACGTCGTCAACTTCGACCTTCCGAACGAGACCGAGAGCTACGTGCATCGCATCGGGCGGACGGGCCGCGCCGGGGCAGACGGCATCGCGATTTCGTTTTGTGCGGTGGATGAGCGCAAGTACCTGCGCGACATCGAGCGCCTGATTCAGACGCACATTCCACGGGTGGCGGACCACCCGTACGCCTCGGCGGAAGGGCTACCGGAAGTCACCGATTTGAATAACGGGCGTCGGTCGTCGAATGGCGGGGGGCGCTCCAACGGCAACGGCAACGGTCGTGGTGGGAATCATCGCGGCAAGGGGGGTAAGGGCGGTTCGAAAAACCGGAACCGGAATCGTAACCGGAACCGTTCGAACAGCGGGGAAAGCGGCGGCAACGGCAACGGCAACAAGAGCCGGAATCGTCGCCGGAAGCCGACGCCGCAGTAGACGGAACATCAACATCGAAGGCCGCTCAGCCATGTTGGGCGGCTTTTTTGATTCTTACGGCGACACACGCCGTAAGCGGGTAGGATAGATCACAGTGCAGTGACATGAATGCTGACACTATGTGTGCAATGTGGGCAGTTGATACACCAGGGAGCGAAGAGAAGACATGGCAAACGCGTGTACACACCTCGACCAGATCAATGTGAGTGTGGAGCGGCAGAGCGAGGGCTGCGCCAAGTGCGTGGAAATGGGCGATACGTGGGTGCATCTGCGGATGTGCCTCATCTGTGGGCATGTGGGCTGCTGCGACTCGTCGAAGAACAAGCACGCCACCGCCCACTTCCACGAGGCTGATCATCCGCTGATGCAATCGGCGGAACCGGGCCAAAGCTGGCGCTATTGCTATGTCGATAAGGCGATGGTGTAGGCGTGTCTGTGAGATTCGCTACAACATTCGCTGAGTGTTTGCCCGCGATTGTTAGGCAAATGCTCAGTCGCTTCTCAGCCTGGGGGTGAGGGGGCGGGCTATACTCTTTAGTCGCAGTATGATTACCCACAAGGAGATACCTGAATGTCGAAATTTAGTCGTCGTGATCTGCTGAAGGGGATGGGCCTGTGTGCGCTGGGCATGGGTTTGTTCGGGGTACGTCAAGTGCCCGCGCTCGCGCAAGTTGGCCAGGCGAGTGGTGACATCGTTGCGTTCTACCAGTTTATGCTCGGTGACTTCCGCATGTCGGTCATCAGCGACAGCGGTTTCCAGCTTAATACAGAAATCATCGGCGTGAATGCCGATGCCGAAGCGGTTGCGTCCTTCCTCGAGGGCATGAATTTGCTGAACCCCAACGGCACGCTCAACAATCATGTGCAAATTCTCGTTGCCGATACGGGCAGCAACCTTGTCATCGCCGATACGGGCTTCGGGCCGGGCGCACAGCAGGGTGGTCGTTTGGTTGGCACGCTGAGCGCGCTGGGTTACAGCGCCGACGACGTGACCGAGGTGGTTATCACCCACTTCCACCCAGACCACATCAGTGGGATGACAGTCGACGGTGCGGCGACCTTCCCGAACGCGACCTACTACTGGCCGCAACCGGAGTTCGACTTTATGGAAAGCCAGGGCGAGGACAGCCCCGCTGCTGGTATCGTCCAGGGTGCGATGGCGCAAATTACCCCGCTCATGGACGCCGGTATGCTGGAATTCTATGCGCCGGGCGATGAAATCGTGCCGGGCATCACGGGTGCGGCGGCACACGGTCACACGCCGGGGCACATGAACATCTTCTACGAAAGCAACGGCGCGACGCTCCACAACATGGTGGACGCGATGATCAACGTCGCGGTGAGCACCGCGAACCCCGGTTGGGCCTACGCCTTCGATAGCATCCCCGACTTGGCGGCGGAAACGCGCACTGGCCTGATGACCAGCATGGCCGAGAGTGGTCAGTTGGCGTTCGGGTATCACTTCCCGTTCCCGGGCATCGGCTACTTTGCGGCCAACGGTGATGGCACCTTCGGCTGGACCCCGGCGGCGTTCTAAGCTCGCTTTTTCGCAATGATATGACTCGGGCGTGGCACTTTTGGTGCGCCCGTTTTGATTCATCCGCTAGGGTTGGAGCCACAGTACCGCGTACGGCTCCAACCCGATTTCTCCCTCGTAAGTTGCCCCGGTGAGTATGTCGGTGGCACCGCCGGCGAAGTATGTGCCGATGTTCACTGTTTGCGGTTCCCCGGTGACGTTGTTCAACGCCAATAGTCGACCCTCCCCACGCATGAGCGCAAACACCCCTGCGTTGCCCACATCGATTGGTTGCTGTGGCACATTCGGGTGGAAGGCCGGTGTTTTCCGTCGAAGTGTGAGCAGTGCGCGGTACGGCTCGAACACGCGCGCGCGGAACGAGTCGGCATTTTCGATTTCTGCCAGCACATCGTCGAGTTGTAGCTTGGCCCGGTTGATGGTGCGATTGTGGCCGGTGCGCTCCATACCTGCGATGTCGTTCCGCGAGCCGAGCAGGCTGTGCACATACACCGCCGGGACGCCCGCAAGCGCCATCGCGATGGCCTGCGAGAGCAGAAACCGCTTCGCCTGCACGTGTGGCGGTTCGGTGGGGTCGGTGACTGCGTCGACGTAGGTGACGTTCAGTTCGTAGGGGCTGCTGGTGCCATCGGCGCGATTGCGGTAGTTGATGCGCCCGCCAGTCGATTTGGCGTGAGCCGCCAACGCCTCGATTTCGTCGTCGGTGAGGATGCCCTCTACCGGGCGCAGGCCGACGCCATCGTGGCTGGCCGTGAAGTTGAAAAACGTCGTCCGGTCGGATGGGGTGGTGAGGGTGTTCACCCATGCGCGGAGTTTGGTAACGTCGCCGGTGAGCATTGTGTGGAAGAGCAGCGGCGGCAGCGTGAAGTTGTAGACCATCTGCGCTTCGTCGGTGCCGTCGCCGAAGTAGGAGACGTTCTCGGCGTGGGGCACATTCGTCTCGGTGATGAGCACGACATCGGGCGCGACCTCATCGAGGGCAGCACGCATGAGTTGAATCGCGGTGTGTGCCTGCGGCAGATGAATGCTGCTCGTGCCGACGACCTTCCACATGTAGGCGATAGCATCGAGGCGAATGATGCGCGCGCCTTTTGCCACGTAGAAGAGAAGCACATCGAGCATCCGCAGCAGGGTCGACGGCGCGCGAAAGTCGATGTCGACCTGGTCGGCGCTGAAGGTGGTCCACACATGGACAGTTTCGCCGTCCGTGCGCTCGAACGGCGTGAGCAGCGGCGACGTGCGCGGGCGGGTGACGCTCGTGAGGTCGGTGTCGGGCGGTTCGGCGCGGAACATGTGCGCGAATTCGGGGTCACCGGTGAGGTAGGCGCGGAACCACGCGCTCTGTGCGCTCATGTGGTTGAACACCGCATCGAACATCAGCCCGAAGTGCTCGCCCAAGGCCTCGACATCGTCCCAGTCGCCGAGGTCGGGGTTCACCGCGTAGAAGTCCTGCACAGAGAAGCCGTCATCCGAAGAATAAGGGTAAAACGGCAAAATATGCACCGCCGCGAAGGCGTCGTGCAGGTGGGCATCGGCAAAGCGCTTGAGCGTGCGCAGCGGGGTCTCGTCCGGGCTTTGGAGGGTATCGCCGTAGGTGATGAGCAGCGCATCGGCTTCATCGAACAGTGGGCCGGGCGTCGGTGGGGGCAGGCGCTCGCGGAAGCGGTCGAGGAGGGCGGCGAGGTCTGCGTAGGCGGCGTCATCGCCGTAGATTTGGGTGAGTAAGGTGCGGATTTTTTCGGTCATAAATCTAATCTGTAGCGAGGCGTTCCAGGGCGAGTTCGAGGACGGCGCGTAGTTTGCCGTAGCCGAAGTGTTGTGCACAGACGGCGTAATTGTGGCCCGTCATCTCGTCGCGCAGCGAGGCATCGTCGATGAGGTTGCGGGTTTGGGCGAGTACATCGGCGGTGATGTCGTGGTTGAACGCCACAGCGCGCACGCCTGCCGGGGCGATGTCTGCGAGGTAGACGGGGTAGGTGTGCACAACGAACGGCTTGCGGAAGTAGACTGTCTCCAGCAGGGCGTTGCCGAAGCCCTCGTAGGTGCTGGGGTAGGTGATGAAGTGCGCGTGCGGGTACACATCCCAGAGGTTGTACACGCGGTGACCGTCGCGTTCGCCGCGTTGAGCGTCGACGTAGTCGCCGATGAAACGGTAGCGGATGCCCGCGCGCTCGGCTTCTTCGCGGAGCCACGCGCCATATTCGCCGGGTTCGTCGCCCTCGTAGCCGGTGATGAGCAGAATCAGGCGCGGGTCGTCGAGTTTGCGCACGAGTTCCACCGCTTTTTCGATGCCCTTGCGGCGCACAATGCGCGTCGGTTGCAGCACGATAAGGTCTTCGTCGCTGAGGCCGAGTTCGGCGCGGAAGGTGTTCGCGTAGTCATCGGGTTGAGGCGGCGGCGTGTCGAAGTCGAAGACGTTGGGCAGGTACAGCGCATCGATGCCACGGAAGGCCGCCAATCGGCGCTGCATCACCGTGCTGATGACCATGTGCACGCCGGTTTGCAGGTTCGGCGGGAAGGCGTAATTCAGGATGTCCTGAATGTCGTTGTTGATGAAGCGGTCGCGCTCCCAATAAAAGTCGTGGTGATGGAATAGGGCAAGCATGTGGCGACGGCGCACGACATCGGCGATGGCGACGCCAAGCGCGATGTTCATGGGGATGCAGGAGGCGTTCTGCGGGACGAGCACGTCGATGTGGTACTCGTCGATGAACTGCTCGATTTCGCCGCGCAAATAATCCGCAGAGGCGTAGGTGCGGGCGTACAGTTCCGGCGGTGGCTTCGAGGTGAAAAAGGCGTCGTGCTGGATTTCCCTGGCGGTGCGGTCGGTAAAGTGCATCTCCGGCACGAGCAGGCCGGGGCGGGCGTTATCGTCGAACTCACCGGCGCAGTAGTAACAGGTGTGGCCCATCGCCTCGAGCGCAGTGGCGACCTTGGCCGTTTCCAGGCTAACGCCGTCGACGCCCGCGAGGCGGGTGGAAATCATCCCGAAGTTCATAGCAGGTCCTTGATGTACGCGAGCAGCGCGTTGGGCCATGCAAACCAGTGCCTGCTAACGACCTCGAAGGTGCGCGAGTCGTAGGCTTCGGGTAGGGCACCGTCCCATTGCGCGGCGTGGGCGAGGCGTCCACGGGCCGCGCGCAGACGATGCGCCTCACCCGTGAGACTCGTAACGATGACCTCTTGTTCGTCGCCGAGCGGCCACGGCGACGGCGTGTGTACCGACCCCAACAGCCCATCGTAGATGCCGTCTTTGTTCTCGCCGGAGAAGGCGAAATCGACGGTGTTGCGCCAGACGTCGTTATCCGCCGGGAAGAGGCCCCACAACGGCGCCAGTACCAGTGGCAGGTCGCCGGCATCGTGGTAGAGCGTGTGTGCACCCTTCAGGTCGACGGTGTAGGCGAATATCAGCCGCCCGGCGTGGTCAACGATGAAGTGTTTTTCGATGGCGTCGCGCAGGTTGTCGATCGCGTCGGCAACATCGAAGTCAAGCGGGACGAGGCTGTTGAGCACATGCCAGAACAACAGGTGGCTGCTGAGGTGGTACGGTTGCTCGACGGGGTCGTCGGAGGGGGTCTCTTCGGTGTCGAACAGCCACAGATCGTCAGCAGCACGGCGTGCGAACAGCGCATCGAGAAGCGCTTTGGCTGGCCCGCGTAAGCGTGCCCACGTTTGCTGGTCGCCCGTCGCGGTGACGTACTCGGCGAGTTGTAATAGCGGGAAGAGTTGCTGGTCCAGTTGGTAGGCACGGTCTTTCACCTTGCCATTGGCGAGGTAGGCCCGGCCCCAAAAACCGTCGTCGCGCTCTGCACGCAGCCACATCCACAGCAGGTGACGGCGTACCAGGTCGTCGCCTTCGTCGTTCCAACCCAGCAAGGCGCGCACCATGAAGTAGGCATCACGGTTCCACGACAGCGGGAGCAGCATGTGGTCGGTGAGCAGGCAACTCGCTTCGTCATCGGTGGGGACATTGAGCTGGAACGAATACACGCTGCCCCGGCGGCGTGGAAAGTCGAGCGCGTCGTCGGGGTCGGGTTCGTGGGTCCAGCGTTCGCTCCACTCATTGAGTTTTTCGGTCAGCAGTTCGCGCGCGCCGACTTCGCTTGGCACGAGCAGGTTCGTTTCGGCCTCGTGTTGATTTTCGCCGAGGGCAACGAAAAGCGAATACTCGGTGGTGAGCGGTACACCGGGGCGTGGTTTTACCGATTGTGGACGCGGTCCACCATCGCCCGTGAATTCGATGCTGCCGTCGGCGCGCTCGGTGACGCCGTGCTCGCTGAGATACGCCGACCCGCCAAGGTCACTGTTTTCGATGCCGGTAAGGCCCAACCCACGTTGAAAATGCACGCGCGTGTCGACCGCGGGCATGGGCATGGGGCCGCCCTCGGTGAGCTGGGTGTACGCCGCACGCTGAATCCACAGTTTGCCTGTGAAGCGCGCAAACTCACCGCCCTCGGAGAAGCGCCAATATTGAACGGCGCAGGTTCGGCCACGCGTGGTCGCGACAAACGTGACACAGTCTGCAACGACGCCGTTGGCGAGCGTTAAGCGCAGGTGGGGTATGGCATCCTCGACAAGCCATGCCTCGCGTTCGATAACCGTTTCGGTGAAGGCAAGGCCAAAGCCGGGCAGGTCGGTGAGGCTGCGCCGATATGCGCGGGCGGCATCGGCGTTGTAGCGCTGGCTTTCGTCGAACGGCGGGGCGGTCGTGAGGGTGAAGATGCCGTGGGCCGAATGGTAGGCACACAGCGCGACGATGCGTCCATTGCGGTTGAGGCTGCCTATGAGGCCGTTTTCCCCGAAATCCAGCGGCTTGATCTGTTTTTCTGGGTTGAGTTTGCGACGGCGGTAGGAAGCGAGAAGTTGATCCATGGGGTTATTTGCTCGGCAAAGTGCGCATTCCACCAAAAATTGACGTTACATCGGCGTAACGCAAATGTCAAACAGCGACGCACTCATACCTGCGATAGACGTGTGTTTGCAGAACCCGTAAGGTTTGCGCGGTTCGATTGACGTGGTGTAGGTTTCGATGTAGCGTAAAATCGTAGCTAAATAACTACCAATAAGGAGAATAAGAATGGCTACGAAAAATCGATCGGTATGGATCATCGGTATTGCGGAGTCGATAAGCGGGTTGGGCGCGTGGGTCACCACGCTAGCGGTGTTTTCTATCGTTGTCTTCGAGGGTGATGGCGGCGTTTTCGCGAGCAGTGGCATATTCCTCGCGTCGTTTTTGCCGACGATGTTGTTAAGCCCACTGGCCGGGCGGCTGGTCGATCGATTCGACCGGCGGCGAATCATGGTTATCGCGGAGGTGCTTTCGACGATAGCGGCGGTGGGGTTGGCCTTTGCCGGGCCGCTGTGGATGCTCTACGTGATGTTGGTGGTGCTAGCGAGCATCGAGTCGGTGATGGTGCCCGCCCGCCAGGCGATCATTCCGACGTTGGTACCCCGAGAGGACTTGATGAAGGTCAATGCGTTGCTGATGCAGTTGGCGAGCTTTATCAAAATTGTGGGGCCAGCGGTGGCCGGGTTGCTTCTGGTGGCCATCTCGCCGAAGCTGGCGATTTTGCTAGATGCCGCCACATTTGCGCTATCAGCGGTGGTGCTTACCTTTTTGCCGAAGCTGCCGCCGGTCCGCGATGAAAACGAAGCCAACGACGGCGGGCGCAGTGCGTGGGGTGTCATCGTGGGGGAACCGCAACTGCTGCTGCTTTTTGGTGCGGGCTTCTTCGTGATCGCGCTAATCATCAGCTTCGATGTGATGGGCGCCGTGCTCACGCGGGACCTGTTGCAGGCTGGGGAGGGCTACTTCGGGCTGATGATCGGCACGCTGGGCGTGGGTAATGTGATCGGCATTGCGATGCTGATGCTGCGCAAACACGCCGTGAACGCATGGAATGATATACTGTTGGGCATCGTGCTGCTGACTATGATTTCCCTGGTGACCGCCATCGCGACGCTCTTGCCATCGATTGCAATGAGGCAAGCAGTCATCATCGTTGGATCATTGCTGGGTGGCATCGGCGGAGGCATGATCAACGTGCAGGTGCCGACGCTCATCCAAACGGTGACGCCGAAGCAATGGCTCGGGCGTGTGAGTGGGCTTTTCCAGAGTACGATCGTTGCCGGGCAGTTGGTGGCGATGCTGGCGGTGCCATTGTTGGTGCCAGGGGTGATGGGAATCGGCGTGTTTTTTGCGGCGGCGACCGGGGTGTTGTTCGTCATGGTAGGTGGTATCTACGTCATAAGGAGAACCGATGTCAATAGACTGGATCGTGAGCCAGTCGGTAGCTATTGACCTGGACATCGCGACGGAGTTCGCGCTTGGGAATTCGTTCATCCAGGGCATGGGTGGTGAGGCGGCAGATTTGCTGAACCGTGTACCACCGGACTGGCGCGAACAGGCCTACGAGATGTTTGGCCGCGACGATGCTGAACTCTCGTCGCGGTTGTGCTACGCGGCGCACATCGCGGGCGTTATCGCAGAGGCGGACTACGGCAAGATGACGCTCGCGATCCGCGAGATGACGATTGCCGACGCGACCGAACGACTCGCGGACCTCAGCAACGCCTCGCCCGATGTGAGCCTGCCACCCGCCGAGCGGTTTGTCGCGCTCGCTGAGCAGGTGTATCAGGGGGCGTATCGATCGTTGCCCGATGTACGGACCCACGCGGAGTTGTACATCCCGGCGGAGGTATCACAGGTGGTGCGGATGTTGCGAGATGGCGACCTGGGTGCGCGCTACTGGTACTGGCTCGATCGCTTTTACTACGAGGTGCTATTGCCCTGGCGTGAGGCCCGTGCAGACCGTATCGCGGTGCAAGCGGCCAGCGTCGAGGCTTTTGCCGCTGCCGATACACCCTTGCTCGACTGGTTGCCTGCACAAAACGCGCTTCGGCATGTGCCAGGGTTGCTCGATGGTGTCGAGCGCGACCAGCTAAAGCTACTCTTGTACGCAGAGCCGTTCGGGTTGGCGGATTTGTGGCTGCTTTTCCCCGATATGGTTGCGATTAG
>CAYSVE010000065.1:0-13860 GCA_964434365.1 uncultured Anaerolineaceae bacterium
AATAACTTCAGGGGTAGGGGCGTATTCTTCTTTATTCTCGACGCATTTCCTGATGAATCCATCGTGATTACCCGCTATCCACGGGGGTATAGCACCCGCACTGAGGACCTCTATGTTATCGGCACCAATGTCGACGACATTGAGGCAGCGCTCACCAGGCATCGTGAGGCTTGCAAAGCGTGGGCCGAAACACACGGCGAACCGCAGCCATGCGAGGACGTGGCATGTGTCGAAGCCATCGCCAAAGTTTTTGATGAACGCTACGCTTCGATAGACCTCTCAGGGAAAATCGAGCAGTATCGTATGGCCGCCCAGGCATTGAATGGGTTTATCGCACCCTTACTGGTATTCCTCCTGCAAATTTTCGTCGCACCGGACTTCGGCACTCTTTCAATCGTCGCGGCCGTGTTGGGGTTTGGTTACTACATTTGGATGAATAATCGAATGAAGCGTGTGTTTCGTGAACTACCCCAGCACGAAATACCGGAAACAAAGGGGCATTTCGGGATCGAACAGCGTAAGACCTAGTCGCTAACACAACTCCTATATACGTCGTGGTAGTCTCACGATAGAATGTGTTCCGAGACGAAAGCTAACAGAGAAATCATCGAGGTTGGTCTATATGCCTGTGTATACCTATCGCCGTGAGGACGGCACGACATTCGATATTCGCCAGAAGTTCAGCGACGACCCGTTGACGGTAGACCCGGAAACCGGGCAGCAGGTCCAGCGGGTGATACAGGCGGCGGGGATTATCTTCAAGGGGTCTGGCTTTTACATCAACGATAGCAAGGACGCCAAGAAGACCTCGCTTGCCAGCAACAATGGTGGAGACGGCAACGGCAATGGCACCGACGCCAAGGCCGAGTCTTCGAATGGCAGTGGCGACGCAAAAAGTGAAACCAAGAGCGACGCCAAAACCGAGACGAAGGCCGCCGCGAAGAAGGACGACTAGGGCGGCGCATCGTCGTTGCCAAAACAAACGGACGGCCCCAAGGCCGCCCTTGCAGCTATAAACGGGGAGTAGGACGCCTCATACGGCGTCCGTGGAAGCCCCCGCCCACCAAACCTTACAACTGAAAGCCGCCGCTCACCCGCACGACCTTGTGCTGGTAGTTCTCTACGTAGTCCAGCAATTTGTCGTGGAGTTCCTTCCACTCGGTGCTGGCGAGGATGTCGCGCATTTTGCCCACGCTGGAGGCGATGCCCGCCGCCAAAATTTGTGGCGCGTCGTTGTTGCTGTAGACGGTGTACCACGCATCGGTGGGTTCGAGGCCCAGCTTGGTGATGCCCGGCACCCACTCGCGCACCACAAACTCGAAGTAGTCCTGGTCGCGGCCCTCTTTGATGTCCCAGTTCATCAACAACTTCACGTCGTCGTTCATGCCCATCATAGTGTGGACTCGTCCCTTCTTAGATTTGCGGTTGTAACAGGATAACCTGGGGTTGCTCTGGGAGGCTGCTGCTGGTTACCCGCAACACCTCCTCGTCGGCAGGAGAACTCACCCCCATCGCCTTTAAGAATTGATCCACGGGTTCTAGCTCTAGTTGGAGGCCGGGTATGGCGTAGTGCATCGGCACGATGTAATTCGGCTCGATAAGTGAGACTACCTCCGCCGCCTGCGGTCCTCGCAGCGCATGCCCCCCGCCGACCGGCAACAGCAACACGTTCACCTGGCCCAACCCCTCGACGACCGTTTGCTCGGGTACGTGCGCGAGGTCGCCCATGTGCAGCACCGTCAGGCCGTCGTAGTTGAGGAGGTAGCCCACGTTGTAGCGCTCGTTTTCGGCATCGTGCAGCGGGATACCCGTCACAAATACGCCGCCGATTTCGTATTCGCCGGGGCCACCGAGCAAATACGGCTCACCCTTCACCACTTCCAGGTCGCTGTGGCCGGGTGCCTGGTGGCTCACAGTGACGATGTCGGCCTTCATGGGGCCGGTGGGGGCGATGCCGAAGTCTTCGCCGTAGGGGTCGGTGATGACGGTGGTTTTGCCGCGTTCGGTGATGCGAAAGCAGCTATGTCCATACCACGTAACGTCCAAGAGATTCCTCGTTGTACTAGCAATTGGTCTACAATACCCGCATTATATCTGATGCGCATTAGACCACAAGGCAGGCCCCATTGTGCGAAAGTTCGCCATCACCGAAATCGGCGCAGGCCGTGTGACCGACCGCTATACGCTTACCGTACCAGCCGCCGATGCCACCACCTACCACGACGCGCAAATCGCCGATTACACCCTCGCCGAGCGCGCTTTCGTGCACAAGCCCCCCCTCACATTGACGGTGCGGGCGGTCTTCAACACAACCGATGTGCACGGTACGGCAGGCTTCGGGTTGTGGAACCATCCCTTCTCGCCGGAGATGCGCGGCCTACCACGGCTGCCGCAGGCGGCGTGGTTCTTCTATGGTAGCCCGCCTAACAACATGTCGCTCGCGAAGCACGTACCCGGCCACGGTTGGAAGTGCACCACCCTCGATGCGACACGACCGGGCTTCCTCGCGTTGTTGCCACTGGCACTCCCCGGCTTCGCCCTCATGCGCGTGCCGCCGTTTTATCGAACGCTGTGGCCGATCGGACAGGCCGCCGTCGGCGTGAGCGAACACGCCCTCGACCCGACCCTGATGACCGACATCCACACGTATCAGCTAAACTGGGATAAGCGGGGGGTGGCCTTCGCCGTCGATGGTGTGACCGTGCACGAGTCGCCGTATAGCCCGCGCGGGCCGCTGGGATTCATCGCCTGGGTGGATAACCAGTACGCCGTCGTGACACCGCAGGGGCGCTTCGGCTGGGGGCTGGTGGATGTGCCATCGTTACAGTCGCTTAGGGTAACCAAGATCGACATCGAATAGTGTGCGTCTACCCACCTGCGTTTTTCGCCCATGTGGGTTGCCAGTAGTTCGGATTGTCGGCATCGGTGAAGCGTGCCGTATCGGCACCGGTTGCCCAGTTTTCGCCGTCGGGCAGCACGGTATCACGGTAGAAGGTTGCCCGGTCGAGGTCGGCCCCGGTGAAGTTCGCGCTGCCCAACCACGCCGAGTTGAAGTCGGGGCTGACCCGCTATGCGCGCCGCATATCCGCGCTGGTGAGGTCTACGGTGTTGAGGGTGGCACCGGTCGGCAAATCGGCGACGCGCATTTCATCGAGCACGGGTGGCGGAGGTCTTTGCTAGGGCCTGCCGATAACCAACTCGAACAGCACGAACGTCGTGATGGCACCGCTCATCTCCGTGCTGAAGTTCTGTAGCCAGCCGACCCACCACCCGTCTAGCGAGGGCACACGGCCCGTACGAACGGAACTTCCTTCCTCTAGCGGTTCGGCCCCCGACGCTCGCCACCGCCCACCTCGCGGCCACCAGGGCCGGTGATGGTCACATTGCCGTCTTCGGCTTCTTCCACGGTGATGGTCGCCTCGTTGCCGCGCGGCCCGGTGATAACGGTCTCACCTTCCTGGATGTCTGGCGCAGGCCGTTCGACGCCTTCCGTCGTCAAGGTCTCGAAATCGACATTGCAGGAGGCAATGCCACCCTCGAAACCGCGCCGCACGGCGAGCTGACGTTGTAGCGAGGTGCCGTGGGTGCGGTCGGTCCAGCGTGTGCCGAGGCGGCTCTGCCCCACCATCTGCACCACTTCGATGACCTGTTGGGCTTCTTCCTCGCTAAACTCGCCGATGCCCATGGCGTGTTGCAGGTAGGCCCCGGCGTAGCAGTCGGCCTGTAGTTCGAGGTTCACCGTACGCACCGCCACCCGGTCGCGCTGGAATTGCGCGCTATGGGCGTACTCGTGCGCGATGATGTAGACCAGCGATTGCCGCCCCAGGTCCTCGTACAGCGGGTGATATAGGTTCGGGCCATCCCACAGCACGCTGTTGATGGGGATGCAGTAGAAGGCGTTACCCCTGGCGATGTCGCTGGTGAGGCCGCACTCCTCGGTGAAGGGCACTGTCGCCGGGATGTATTCCACCACATGGCACGGCGGGTCGTAGGTGCCATCGAAGTGCTGCGGGAAGCTCACCAACCAGAAATCGGAGACGAGTTGCGCGTCACGCGCGACGATGGCCTGGTAGTCGTCGGTGGGGGCACCCGGTGGCTGGAACTGCACGCCGTCGATGCAGCCGATCTCCTGGGTGGGTGGGGCCGCGAAGGCACTGCCAACCACGGCCAGCAGCAAAAACAGCAAAACAAGCACTTTGTTCATTTTTCACTCCTTGCTAAACCCATTGCACGCTCATGACGATAGCGAAAACGTGTTGCCAAAGTGTGAAGCGAATATGGGAGAATTATGGGTTTTCCTTGGCCTTGGCGCGCTCCGGCACGAGGTAAATACCGGGTATCGAAATGAGGGTGACGGCCCCCTTGACGAGCACATTGGCGTAAAAGATGCTCAGCGCGACCTCCGCCGGGACAGCGCCCGCGAACGCGATCGCCACGAAGATGGCGCTATCCAACGGCACGCTGACGGCGTTGCTCGCCAGCACCCGGCCCCACTGAAAACGCCCCTCGAAGCGCGCGACCCATGCCCGGTACACCTCGGTGTCGATGAGTTCGGAGACGACCTCCGCGACGATGGAGGCCAGCACGATACGTAGCACCGGGGCCAGCACCACCCCGAACTCGGTTTGCGTGCCGACTTCGGCATCGGCGGGCAGCGCGGCCACGACCCAGAACAACCCGGCCATGAAGATGTTCAGCACCGCCGACTGAAAGATCAGGGTGCGTGCGGCGGAAATCCCCGCGATTTTGTGGACCATATCGCGCAGGGTAAACGTAAACGGGTAAATGAGCGTGCCGCCGTCGATTCTGAACCCGGCGATGAGCAAGATGCGTAAGCTGGCGATGTCGGCGAAAATTTGCGCAGCCGCGTAGGCCACGCACACGACGATGATCGTGTTGAGGGTACGTTCGGACATGGTATGGGGTTATCCTTCGGTGTTTTTTTGAGCTGGTGCTTCGACAGCTTGCCCCAAATGGGCGCGGGGGAGTGTATCACACCGCAGGGTGGGTGCGTAGGGGCCTAATCCGCTTCGCCCTCGACGCCCAGCAGCGTGTCGAGCAGGCTCATTACGGCGTCGCGGGTTTTTTCTTCGCCGTCGGCGTCGAACTTCCACGCGCTGACGGACACCCCCACCATGCGGTCCGTCGCGGCGAGGTGCGCGAATACCGCGCGCAGGTCATCGACGGAAGGGCCGCCGGGGGCCGGGTAGGCCAGCGCGGGCGCATCGGTAGGGTCGATGATGTCGACATCGAAGTGGACGTAGAGCGGGCCATCGGGCAGGGGGTGCGTCAGCAAATCGGTGGCGTTGGGCAAATGCACGACCGGCTCTTTTTCCAGCAGCGCCTTCTCACCGGGGTCGAGGTCGCGCGCATCGGTGAGGATCACGTTCTCTGGGTTTAGCGCCTGCATGTTCAGCACATCGAGGATGGTCTGTTCGCCGTGGCCGAGCATCATCGCGAGCGGCATCCCGCCGAGGAACTGGCTGGGCGTGGTCTCCCAGGTATTGAGGTCGCCGTGGGCATCGAACCAGATGAGGGTGGGGTGCAGGCCGCCGCGTTGCAGGCCCGCCACCATGCCGATGGCCGCAACACAATCGCCCGCGAAGCTCACCGGGCGTTCGTCGGCAGCCAGCGTCGCCGCGATTTCATCGGCCAGCGCACGGTTGACCGTCGCGAGGTTCGCCATCTGCGGCGACTCGACCAGCGTGGGTCGGTTGCGTATCCAGCCGCGTTTGGCGAACGCCTCCATACCGGGGAAGCTGGCATCGAGGAAGTAGGGCGTGTAGATGAGTCGGTCGGCCACAATGGCATCCTTCGCGCTAAAGCGTTCGGCCCATTATTATAACGCGGAATGCCGGGCTATGGACGCGGGTTGCGATTGTTCGTGAGTGCGTCGGGCCGGGTCGCGTGCGTCCCCTCGTGCAGCCAGCGAACGGCTTCGTCGAAGTGGTCGCCCTGGTAGAACTTGCGCCGCGCGCGCGTGCGCGTCATTTCCAAAAACGACTTGACGATGGTGAGCATCGCGCTACCGGGGCCGAACAAATACGCCGAGCGCACGAGCTGGCCGTGCTTCATGTGGTCTCGGTTGATTTGTTGGATGAGCGGCGCAAAGTGGTTGAAGGGCGGCGGGCCATCGGCACGCATGTCGACGAGCAGCTTTATCGGCTCGTCCGGGTCGGCGTCGTCGAGGATTCGTGCCCAAACGCTACCGAACTCATCGGCGGTTTGGCGGCTGCCCTTGTGCAAGATCGCCACATGGACGCCGTCGGCTTGCTGGTAGTAGTCCATTTGGTTTGTCGAGTGGTTGAGTTCGGTCATACGGTTGGCCCTGCGCTGTTTTTAGTTCGCTTAATTGTACGGTTAAAAACGATACCAACGTACAAATTTCACGCAAAAACAATACCAATTTACCAATATTTAGCATTTTCCGAGGTTTCGGTGCAGATTATTGAGTTGCGTGTGGTGGTAGATGTGTCCATGTTAGAAATTAGGCCCGGTCGCAATTCGACTGGCATTGTCTATATGACCGACGGTTGGCGGCACTTCCCGATGGACAAATGGGATGACTTTGTCGCTGTGCTCGTGCCAACCTGGGCCGGTGAAGTGCTACGCCTCATGAGTGGCGCACGAGCGATTGTGACACTCATGTTTAACGACCTGCTGCAATAGCCATTGCCTCAGCCCTCATTGAGCCACGCCACGGCCTCGTCGAAGGCCTCGCCCTCGAAGAAGTTACGCTTGGTTTGGCTACGCACCAACTGTAACGACTGTTTGAGCAGGCCAAAGCGGGCGCTCCCCTGCTCTAGCAGGTACACCGAACGCAACCGTTGCTGCGGACTCAGGTATTCGCGTTGCACTTTTTGCACCTGGGGCGCAATTAACTGGAACGGCAACGGCCCGTCGGGGCGCAGGTCGATGAGTAAGCGCACGACCTCAGCCGGCGCTACCGCCCGTAGAATGGAACCCCACAGCGCCACAAAGGCGTCGGTCGCCTGCGGGCTACTCCGCAGGATGATTACCACGTGGATGCCATCGTCGCGCTGGTAATATTCTAGGTGGTCGGTGGGGTTGGTCATCGGCAACTTTCGATGCATAAAATCATGCGAATTTTACCGGAAACCGCGCGCGAGGGAAGCGTAGACAAACGTTACCCCTAACCGCTAGACTGAAACCAACGTGTACAGGGGGTAGGGGGTAACCACCCATGACAATGGAAGACATCGACGGGCTGCGGGGAGCCGCGTTCGTGAGACTGATCGACGAACGCGGCCCGGCGGATGCGCTCAAGAGCGCGCCCGTGCTGCCCGGCTTCGACATTGCCCTGAGCGACCTGCTGTAGTGCGCGTGCGGTTACTTGCGCTCATCGCGCTGTTCGTCGCCGGGGCGTGGGTCCAAGGGCGGGCGCTGCCGCCCCGCGAGGGGGGCGCCGAGTGGCTGCAACTCAACTTCGCCGCGCTGCTGCGCCCAGAGCGGCGCCTGCCCACGCGCGCAACCTTCCTCGAAAACCCCACGCGCCAACAGAGCGGCCAACCCCCCCTGACGTACGCGGTCGCTGCGCTGGCGCTGCCCACCGCACCCTACGACCGCGCCCAACTTGCGGTGGAAATCGAGCGGTATAGCAACAACTGGTTCGCCCCGCCAAACAAATACAACCGACGAGACAACAACAACGTTTTCTACCCGGGTAACCCGGCCCTCACGCCGACAATCGTTGCCGCGAACCGGGGCGCGCGCTGGGTCGCGCCGCTGTGGGGTGTCATCGCCGTGCTGGCGTGTTACGGCGCAGCCTGGGAGGTCTTCCGCGACCGACGGTGGGCGCTGGCGACAACGGCTTTCTTCGCTTTTACGCCGACGATGTTGCACGTCAACAGCTTTTTGACGACCGACGGCGGCGCAACCGCCCTCGCGACGGTCGCCTTCTGGCTGGCGGTGGTCATCGCGCGGCGTGGGCCGACCGTGCGGCGATCGGTGCTGGCGGGGGTCGTGTTGGGGCTGTGCGGGCTGGCGAAGGTGAGCGCGCTGCTCATCGCCCCGGCGGTTGGGGTTGCGATTTTGCTGCACACATGGAAACACCCCCGCCGATTGTTCATCCACGGGGCATTGGTTGCGGTCCCACTGCTGATGATCTTCGGGCCTTGGGTGTTGTTCGGCTGGCTGACGTTCCGCGACCCTTTCGGTACGCAAACGCACCGGCTGCCTGGGCACTTCCACAACCCGCCACTACCGCCTGCCGAGGTTCTCGCGCGGCTGCCGGAGGTCTATTGGAGTTACTGGGGCAAGTTCGCGAGCGCGGTGTACCTGCACCCGGTGACCTACGTCACGCTCACCGCGCTGCTGATGGTGGCGGCGGTCGGGTACGTTCGGCACGGGCCGCGCATCGATGGCGTGCGGTGGGTGCTCCTCGCGACGATCGTGCCGGTGTTCGGTGGGCTGTACTATTGGATCGCCACGGTGAACTTCATCACCGGGCGGTTGGCCTACCCGGCCCACGCTGCCCTGACGATCCTCGTCGCGGGTGGCATCTACCGGCTGACGGGCGGGCGAGCATTTGGGCGGGTGTTGCTCGCCGGGCCGGTGATGGTCGTCGGGCTGGTGTTTGCTCCGGCGATTATCCGTGCGGCGTATGCGCCGCCCCCGCTGCCGCCCCCTGCGCTTGCCGGGCCGTCGTTCATCTTCGACGAGACGATTCGCGTGCTGGGGCATGCACCGGAGGATGCGACGCTCGTCCTCGGTGAGATGCAGGACGTGGTATTGTGCTGGGAGGTGCTGCAACCGACGGCGCGCCCGGCGGCCTACGCCCTGCGCTACGTCAAGGAGGGGGTCCCGGTGGCGGAGCGGACATCGGTGCATGGGCTGGGGCACAGGCCGTGGTACACCTGGCAACCCGGCGACACGTTCTGCGAGCAGGTGCCCTTGCCCGACGGCGAGGTCGAGCCGGGCGCGCGCTACGACCTGCTACTGATTATGCTGGATGCGCAAACCGGCGCGGTCGATTGGGGCGCTACCGCCGAGGACGGCACCCCGGTGCAATTTCCAATTTTGGGGCGTGCGTCAGCCGCTCAGTAGGCTGCTGAGGCGCTCGATGGCCTCGGCTTTGCCGGGTTCGAAGGCGATTTGCGCCGAGTTGTTGTAGTGGTCGTCGAGCCAATCGCGCAGGATGTGGTCGAAGGGCAGCACGAACACGATCGTCCCGACCACATCGTCGAGCAGGGGCGGCATCATGTTCAAAAACGATGATTTGAGCGTGCGCGTGGAGTTGGCCGGTAGCATCATCTCGGAGAGGTCCGCAACGATGTGCACAGGTTGGTTTTCTGTGGGGGCTGATGACAGCGACGTATCGATCTGGGCGCGCGTTTCAGCGGCGCTGGCCATGCCTATAAACTGCAACACCAATATGCGTTCTTGCTGCCACTCGATTTCGACTGCCATATGCTTCCCCCGCTCCTGAAGACCCGACACAATCATAAGCTACATATACGCTATAGTAAAGTAATAACGCGCTTACGAGCCGGATGAAATTCAGGCTTTTGGGGCGCATCGTCGCCCAAGCGTAGGGGGATGATTGCTCAAAAACGAACTTTCGGGCGTGACAAGCCCCCCGATGATGGCGATAATACGCGACATTCTGTTTTTTGCAGGAGTAACCATGTTGCGCATTGCCCCCATTCTACTGCTTGTGATGGTTCTGCTGGCGGCACCGCTGTCGGCACAGGAACTTGTGTACGACCCCGCCGTGTGCGCCGATGACACGAGCGGCGCGCCGCTAAGCGACGCCTGCGCCCAACTCATCGAGGCCTTCCCGCGCCCGGCCAACCTCGAAGAAATCGACCAGGACCGCTCGACGCTGGGCACGTATAGCTTCTGGCGGGTTGGGCCAGAGCCAGTGAACACCTACGACGCCCCCAATGCAGGCCCCACCGGGCAAATTCCGCAGGGCTTTAACTTCGTCACGGCCACCGACCTAACTGTAGATGGCTGGCTGCAAATCGAAGGCGGGCGCTGGCTGCGCCGCGACGATGCGCGCTTTACGGCGCCGTCGTTGTTCACCGGCGTCGAAATCACCGATGGCCTGGAACACCCCTTCGCGTGGGTGCTGGACCTCAGCCAGATCGCGGTGAGTACAGAACCCGGCGGCGAGTGGGCCAACGAGACCGGGCGCTTTTTGCGTCGCTACGAGCGCGTGAACATCTACGCGACGGCCTTCGATGAAGAGGGTTGGCGCTGGTATATGATCGGCCCGAATCACTGGGTGAAGCAGACGTTCGTGAGCAAGGTGCAGCGCATCCGCAAGCCGGAGGGCGCGAGCGAGCGCTGGGTCGCCGTCGATTTGTACGAGCAGACGCTCGTGGCCTACGAGGGCGACACCCCTGTTTTCGCGACGCTCATCAGCAGCGGGTTGCCCGGCACCGAAACGCGCGAGGGCATGTTCAACATTTGGGCACGCCTGCCCGTAGACCCGATGAGCGGGGCCACCGGCGCACCGAACGCCTACGCCCTGCAAACGGTGCCGTGGGTGTTGTACTTCGATGAGGGCATTAGCCTGCACGGCACCTACTGGCACGATCTGTTCGGGTATCGCCAGAGCCGTGGCTGCGTGAACCTCACGGTGAGCGATGCGCGCTGGATTTACGAGTGGACGCAGGCAAGCGGGCAGAACGACCCCGAAACCGGCGACCCGTTCGTGAATGTGTACGTGCACAGCAGCGGCGTTTATGGCGAACCGGCTGGCCTGCCCGAGGGCCTCACACCGGAGGATGTCGCGCCGGAAGTGATTACGATCAGTTAGTGGTTGGTTATGCTTCGGTGGAGGCATCGTTCGCCTCCACCACATCCCCACCTAAACCCCAACCGACACCTACGATGTAATGCTATAATGCCTCTTAAACCAAGCGTGAGAGAGGCACATCCTGATGACACACCCCCTCCCCATCAACGAAATTGTGAGCAACCCAGACCTCCACGATGGCCAACCGAGCCTCGCCGGGACGAAGCTACTCGTAAGCGACATCATTGCGTGGGGTAAGGGCCAACCCGTCGAAGATGTGGCAGCGTTCTTTAATATTACGTTGGGGCAGGTATACGCGGCGTTTGCCTATTACTACCTCAACCGCGACGAGATCGACGCGGTGCGCGAGCAAAACGCCCGCAAAGCGCAGACCATCACCGAACTCATCGAAGACGATGACGAGGGCAGCCCGGCCTAAGCGCTGGAAAAACCCGTGGTGCGCAACCATGCGCTGGGATCCCCGTGGCCCCTGTGGCACGGGGATTTTTTGTTGCCGCAGGCCTTCGCCAAACCTTAACACCCGCCTGCGTCCCCTCCACGACCTTTCCATGGGCATTACAATACCTCTCCACCAACTCTCCGCAATCGGTTCGTATGCTGGGGCCAATCGACAACGATTTGGGAGAGATCACCATGAAATACCTCAGCCTTATCGCAGTTTTGTTCGCAATGACAGTCAGTGTATTTGCTGTGACCCCGGCGGCGGCCCAGTGCAGTCGAAACGGCGAAGACGTTACCTGTAGCGGCTCCGACAACGACGTCTACTACGAAAACACCAACGAGGACCGCAACGTCCATGTAGAAGAGGGCGCGCAGGTCAACGACCAGATTCACATCGGCGACCAGGGCGGCGCGCCAGTCGTAGACATCGACAACGACGGCACCATCACCACCACTGGCAACAACGATGACGGCATCGAAGTCGACAACGACAACGGCGGCTTCACCCATGTGCAAAATAACGGCACCATCGACGCCAGCGACGACGGGGTCGACATCGACGCGACCGGCACAGGCGACAACGTCGCTGTTGTCATCAACGCAGGCGACATCACCGCCGGTGACCAGGGCATCGACATCACCGCAGACAACACCGGGGCACGCTCGGCAGTGTCGAACAGTGGCACCATCGACGCGCAGAACGAGGGCATCCACATCGAAAACGAAAACGATGACCAGAGCGCGCCATCGGTTATCGCCAACGATGGCAGTGTCACGGGGAGCGTCGGCATCAACGTAGAAAATGGCGGCGACGCCACCCTGTTTAACGCGGGCGAAATCACCGGGCGCGACGGCACGGCGGTCCAGTTCGGCGAGGGTGACGACAGCGCCACCTTCCACGAGGGCAGCGAGGTCAACGGCCTCATCGATGGCGGCGCGGGAACCGACGACATCAACTTCGAGTTTGGGCGGCTGCAATGTGGCGACGACACCCCCAGTGCAAACGGCAACGGCAGCAGCGGCTCCATCAACTTCCACGGGAGCACGCACAACTGGGTCAACTTCGAGCAGGTGGGCGTGAACTACACCGGCGGCGGTCGCTGCGGTGGGGGCGGCGGTCGCTTCATCCAGGACGACCGCATCAACTTCCTGGACCTGCACGCCCCGGCGGCGCTCTACTGCGGCGAGGAACGCGCCCTGGCGGTGTACAACATCGACCCCAGCAACGGCAACGGCCTGTTTAACATCCTCATTTTGGGCCAGGGCCTCGACGAAGACACCGACGAGACGCTCGTCAGCGGCGGCGTGACGGTGGACCCGCTGGGCAACGGCGAGGTACTGGTGACGGCCATCGCCTTCGACGGCAAGCCGTACAGCTTCCAGTACAATGCGGTGGACCGTTGTAGCTAACGCTCCGAACGACCGAGAATCTTCGAATCCCCGTGGCCCGTGCGGCGCGGGGATTTTTTGTGCGTGGTGGTCGGTCGAGAATGTGTGCGTACTCTGGCGTGGAATCGCGGGCCACCTCCACACATCTGTTAGCGCGCCGTAAGAAAATCGGTGTACTCTATATAGTATGAGAAACCGACCCATCATCTACATTGTGGACGACGACGCGACGTTGCGTGAGGTCGTCCGCAGCTACCTGGAAAAAGAGGGCTTCATCGTCGAGGAAATTGCCACCGGCAACGGCGTGGTGCCCGCATTGGAGCAGCAAACCCCGGACCTGATACTGCTGGACATCATGCTGCCGGGCCTCGATGGCTTCACGATTACGCGCTCGTTGCGGTTGCGCACCAACGGCGTCACCGCGCAGGATATTCCCATCATCCTGTTGACGAGCCGCAGCGACGAGGCCGACCGTGTGCTGGGCTTCGAGCTTGGGGCCGACGACTACGTCACCAAGCCGTTTAGCCCGCGCGAACTCGTCGGGCGGGTGAAGGCCGTGCTGCGTCGTACGCGCGGGTTGGCGCTGCCGAGCACCGGCGCGCTGCAATTCGGCGACCTTGTGATCGACCCCGCCACCCGGCAGGTTCATGTCGACGGCGGAGAGCTCGACCTCACCGTGACGGAGTTTAGTTTGCTGCTGTTGTTTGCGCAGCACCCGCAGCAGGTGTTCACGCGTCAGCAACTGCTCGATAAGGTGTGGGGCGTGGACTTCTACGGAAATGAGAGCACCGTAACCGTGCATATTCGCCGCCTCCGTGAGAAAATCGAACGGAACCCATCCAACCCGATGTTTATCCAAACCGTGTGGGGGGTGGGCTATCGCTTCGTACCGAGTTCGAGCTGAGGGTATTTTCACCATGCGCCGTTTTCTGCTGCTTGCACTGCCTATGCTACTCACCGGTTGGTTTGCGCTGCACGCCATCGCCGAGTGGCTGGACTTCCCACCCGGCAAAGTTAGGCAGTTGTGTTACTTCATGTTGGTCAGTGGCGTCGTGACGTTGGGGTTGGGCTACGGCCTCAAGCGCGGCCACCTCATCGAGAAGTTCCGCAGCGTGCAGTGGGCGATGCTGGCGGTGGTGCTGTTCGGCATGGGCCTTATGTTCGTGAATGTGCTCTTCAGCGCGCAGATCATGTTTTTGCACGAGCGTGAGGTCGGGTTGATTGCCGCGCTGATGTTGTTCGCC
>CAYSVE010000066.1:0-10574 GCA_964434365.1 uncultured Anaerolineaceae bacterium
GTTCAGCAGCGGGCCGCCGCTGTTGCCGGGGTTGATGGCCGTATCTGTTTGGATGACGGCGCCTATGGAAAAGTCCGACAGGCCGGTAATGGTGCGGTTCAGCGCGCTGATGATGCCGCTGGTGAGCGTCCAGTCTTCGCCGAAGGGGCTACCGATGGCGAGCGTTGCCTGGCCCACGCGAAGGGTGTTGCTATCGGCGAAGGCGACCGGTAACAGGCGCTCCTGCGGTACGTCTTGCACCTGGATGACGGCGATATCGCTGTCCGGGTCCATGCCGACAATGTCGGCTGTGGCCAGGGTGCCATCCAAAAAGCGCACGGCGATCGATTCGGCATCCTGCACGACGTGGGTGTTGGTCACCACATGGCCGTCGAGGTCGATAACAAAGCCCGAACCGCCCGCAGGCAAGATGACATCATCGAAGAACTGGCTGCCGCTTTCCTGGCGGGTAAGCACCTCGATGGCGACGACCGATGGGCTGACGTTATCGTAGACACCCGCGAAGATACGCTCCGCATCCGTCAGGAACGGGTCGGTGACCGGAACGCTATCCTGAAGTTGAGGGTCGGCACTAACCGGGGTGGCGGCTGTGCCGAAGGTAAAGCCGAGCACAACCAGCATCACGCCGGCGACACTCAACACGAGACGTTGCTTCCAATGATAAGACACGATTGCGTACCTCTTACACACTGAGCTGTTGTTACACCAGGGGTGTACGGAAATTTGATGCAGGCATTGATCCTAAGCTTACGCTGGGACCATAAACCCCGACTGAGTAGTCTGTGAGCCTTGCATCAAACGAGGCCGAAAACACGCAGACCTGACGCTATACTTATCATACGACAACTTTTGGGCACGAAATGTAGCAAACATGACAAATCTCTGGCACGACCTCTCCGCTGGCCCCAGCGCACCCGATGTGATTCATGTGGTTGTAGAAGTGCCGAAAGGCACGCGCAACAAGTACGAGTACAGCAAAAAGGCGGGCGTCATCAAGCTAGACCGCGTGCTGTACAGCCCGGTGATGTACCCCGGCGACTACGGCTTCATCCCGCGCACGTTCTTCGAAGATGGCGACCCGATGGACGTGCTGGTGATGCTCAACGAGGCGACCTTCCCCGGTTGTGTCATCGAGGCGCGCCCGGTGGGGATGCTCAAGATGATCGACGACGACGAGCACGACTACAAGGTGCTCGCAGTCCCGTCTACCGACCCGAACTTCGACGGCTACTATGACCTTGACGACCTGCCGAAGCACTTCCCGCGCGAGGTGATGCACTTCTTCATGACGTATAAGGAGTTGCAGGGCGCGAAGGTGAGCAACGAGGGCTGGGTCGGTGCGGAGGAGACCAAGAAGTCCATCATGGATTCGGTGGACCTGTACGCACACAAGTTCACCGGCACCGATCTGTAGTTCCGCCGTCGTCGCCACATCGCGATCGCGCACATTGGGTGGGGGCGAGGGGCACGTTGGCATTGCCCTTCGCCCTGTCTCGCCCTCACGCTTGTTCGGTTTCGGGGTTAGCCAACCGAAAGTGTCGTCCCCAAAACGGTATTTTGGCGTAAGCATCTACGACGGCTTGCTCGGTTTCACGTCTCAAACTTCAATACCCCGCCCCCACATCCACTGGATGCGGTAACGGCTCCCCGAGAAGGGCCGCTTCCAGCGAACGCTTGATGCGCTGCACCCGCCGCTGCTCTGTCTCCTCGGTGTACGGCCCCGCCGACCGGTGCGGACTCATCACGAAATTGTCGAGTTCGCCGAGTGGGGCGGTCGTCGGCGGCGTGTTGGCGTACTCGCTTTCGTTCGCCGGGTAGTGGTACCACACATCGAAGGCTGCCCCGCCGAGGGTACCCTCCGTCAGCGCATGGTACAGCGCCGCCTCATCAACGACGACCGCGCGGCCCATATTCACGAGAACGGCACCCGGCGGCATTAGCGCAAACTCCGCCGTGCTCAGCAGATTGATCGTCTCTGCGGTGGCGGGCACGCACACGAACACGACATGCGCGCGCGGCAATAATGCGTGTAGCGCACCCGGCGGATACACATGCGGCTCATCGGACGGCCTGCGACGGGTGGCCATCACCGCCATGCCGAGCGCCCGACACCCCGCGCCGATGCGCTGGCCCATCTCGCCCCAGCCGAGTACGAGTGCCGTTTTCCCATCGAGGATCATCTGCGGCAACGGGGCGTAACGTGGACGCCAATCGTTGGCCCGTAGCGCGCGGTCGGCGGGGAGCATGCGTTTTGCAGCGGCGATCATCAGCCCAACCGCCATTTCCGCGACCATCGGCGCGTTGAAGTGGATGTTATGCACCTTCAAATGTGGAAAATCCGCGAGTAGGTCACGGGTGGCAGGCGGTAACCCCGCCCACGGAATGAGCAGCGTGTGCAGGGCATCGCTCGCGGCCAGTTGGTCGCGCGTGGGCCTACCTGCTACCAGCAACTCGGTATCCGCCGAGACATCCGGCCCGGTCGTGAAGCGCGCCCCGTCGAGTGTGAGCGGGGCGCGGGGTGCGGTAACAAAATGGACCTTCATAACATTTTGACGAAGTGGTCGAGGTTGGGGTCACTGGCCATTTCGGCGAGTTGGGCCGTGCGCGCTTTCACCGCCCGCCAGAAGTGCCCCATCGCAGCGGTTGTGGGTTCTGCACGGTAGGCGATGTGCCCCTCGCCTTGCGCGGTGAAGGTGTACACATCGAAGGGGTACACACGCAGCGTCGCCGGGGGTTCGGGCGGGGTGGGCGGCAACAAATCGATCGCGTGCAGACTATCCGCCACAGCGTCCGTCGCGCCGATGGGTTCGGCGAGCATCTGCGTCGTCGAGATGCGGTAGTTGGCGTTGGGTTCGTTCTCTTGCTGCCACAACGCAGTTTTAAGCTGCCCAGGGAAAGCCGAGTCGGCATAATCGCGCAAGCGCGCCCCTGCCAGCACCAGGTCATCACCACCGTGGACGATAACCACCCATATGTACTGGACGAAAACTGGTACGACTTCGCCCTCCCAGCGGGTGGTTTGGCGGCCACCGGCCAATGCCGCTAACTGGAAAACCTCCAACACCGATTTTGCTACCGAACCGGGGATCGACTGACGGACCATCGCGGCCTCTCGCGTATTTGTCTATACGCCCATCTTAGCGCGCCCGCGTGCGCCGCGCTACGAATCGGACTCATCCGGCAGGGTGGGTTCCTCGAATACCCCGGCCTCGATCATCTCCTCGATGATCTGGTCGTACGTTTCATCGGAGAGTCGGTAGTACGTTTCGTCGTCGATCTCCTCCGTCGCGAGGATGTCCTCGTCGACCATATCGCGCATGCAGCCCTTCACGCGCCCGGCCTTCTCGCCGATGACCTTGGCCACCGCCTCCGGCGTAACGCTGCCGGGGGTACCGGTCGCCTCCAAAATTTCGACGAGGATGTCGAAAACGTCTTCTTTGATCTCGTCTCGTGTGGGCACGATGAGTTCCTTTCTCAACCCGTTCGCGACCATTGTATACTGTGACAAAGGAGGTGTGTGCCCTGGAAAACCTGCAAACGCTGTTCGAATTTACCGAGGCCGACTTACAGGCCAACCGCGAAGGGCGCCTGAGCGAGGCACAGTTGGCGCGGAACTGGGCCGAAGTCGAGGAGACGTGTGTCAACATCGTGGCGGCGGGGCCGCTAATCCCGCTTTTGCTCCTCTCGATAGCCGGATACTTCTACGTTGCAGTTGGCTACGGTGATGCGCTCGGCCCATGGGTGTGCGCGACTGTCTTTGTGTGGTTGTTTGGCACCTATGGTGTGATGTACGGTCTATTCAAGCTACTCGGCGCGGTTTTACGCCGCATGGTGCCGTTGCCAAGGCACACGACCTGGCTGTGCCGTGTCGCAAGGCGGGTGCAACCGCTCGGCTTCGATGCACTGGACAAGGGCATCGTCGAGGTGCACAGTGGCCTGCTCACCGTGGAAAGTGACGGCGAACACGAGTATCTCTTGCTAGACGGCCAGGAGTTCACCATTAGCGTGGCCGCAGAGCAGGACGAACGCCTCTGGAAATTAGAACCTGACCGTCGCTATGCCATCTACACTGTGCCCGATGTGCATTGGGTGGTCGCTGTGGAGGAACTGACGGATGAAGACCAAACCTGACCCCGTACTGAGTCGGCACCGACTGCCGCAGCCCTACCGCGGTGCATTGGCCGCCCTTTGGGTGACCCCCACCGCCGCCGTGATGATCGTGCTCGGCGCGTTTCACGGCGCACTGTACGATCCGCGCCTGTGGGTGCCCGTGCTTGTGATGGCGATTCCGGCGTTAGTCATCTGGCGCGAGGGGGTGGATGTGCTGCCCGATGGTCTCGTCGTGCGGCAGCACGGCTGGCGCTATTACCCCTACACCACGTTGGATACGTGGTATCTCGACCCACGCCCCGACCGGCGTTTATTGACGGTGTGGCACGCCCACAACGGACGCGTGCTGGTGGTCCATGCCGCACACCTCACCGATTTGTCGAACCTGTTGAAAGTGCTAAAACAGAAAATCCGCTATCGTAACTGGCCGCGATAGTCGCGATAGTCAAATACCACGCAGCTTGAGGATGAGGCGCTTGACGATGTTCTTTTCGATGGGGCGTTGCCGCGCCGCGATGGAGTACAGCCGTTGGGTTTCGGCGAGGAGCGTGTTGCGATGCACGATTTCGCCGTTGATCTGGTACCACATGCTGCCCATATAGCGTACGCGCGGTTGCTTGCCGTGCAACCGGTCGAAGGCCCGCACATAGCTGTCGGCGAGGTCGTGAGGGGTTAGGGTTTGGTCGTCTTTTCGCGATTGTGTTTGCACCATGAGAGTGCTCTCTTCACTCGTTACGCACGACCATCGTACACGAGTTTTAGATTCAAGCGGTTAGATAGTGCAAACAATAGCCAAAATTCACAAAAAATTCACGAGCTTCGTAAACGCCCGATCAAGCGCTGGATGAGACTCTTGTTCGTGTTGCGTAGGTGATCCTTCCGCGCGATAATCCGCAACCGATTGATCTCTTCGATCAATGTGGTGCGATGCACGATTTCCCCGTTTACCTGGAACCAGTGGCTGCTCATGTGGCGCGTACGTGGAACGCTACCATGCACTTGCTTAAACACTTGTTGATAGCACAGGACGATGTGGTCGGCATCGTGTGTATGGTCGTCTTCATATTGTGTCGCGGTTGCCATACCCATAATAGGTTCACCCATCGAAGCTTGTTGGAGTGTTGGTAAAAGTATAAGTGAATTTCGTAAATTCACGACTTTGTCAATTGTTAGGGTTTGTCAAGATCGTGCTAAATTTACCCAAGGGAAATAATAATCGTCAGCTTAAAAAAGAGGAAGGGTAATGCGAGTTACAGTCTGCCAACTAGACACCAACATGCGTAAACGCCACGACGACCTGCAACGTCTTGCTGAGTATGCGCAGGGCGAAAAGAGTGATCTCGTCTTACTGCCAGAAATGCCGCTCTGCTCGTGGTTCAGCGCGGCCAGCACCTTCGACGAAACAACATGGGATGCCGCCGTCGCCATGGACGAGGAGCTACTGCCCACACTCGATGTATTGCGGCCTGCGACCGTGCTCAGCAGCCGCCCGGTGAACCGTGGCGGGCAGCGCATCAACCAAGCCTATGTATGGACCGGAGCCGCCGAAGCGGTCCACGAAAAGTATTACCTGCCCAATGATGCCGGCTTCTGGGAGGCCACGTGGTACCACCGAGGCGATGGCGATTTCTCGTTGACGACGGTCGGTGAGGCGAAAGTCGGCTTTACCCTGTGCACAGAAATATGGTTTATGGAGCGCGCACGCGAGTATGGGCAGCAGGGGGCACATATCATCGCTGCGCCGCGTGCCACCGGTGCCGAGTCCGTAGAAAAGTGGCTTGTCGGTGGGCGCGCCGCCGCCGTGATTTCTGGCGCGTATCATCTGTCATCGAACCACGCCGGGTAGTATAACGGGGTGCAGTTCGGTGGGCGTGGGTGGATCATCAACCCCAATGGTGAGGTGCTTGCCCTCACCACAGACGATGCGCCCTTTGCTACCGTTGAAATCGACCTCGCGTTCGCCGAGGCCGCCAAAAACGACTATCCGCGCGACGTGATGGCCGACTAACATCACGGATTATTCCGGGCGAGCGTCGTCTCGTTTAGCCCACGGCGGCAGGGCAAAAATCGCGGCAGTCGTCAGCCCCTCGATGCCGGGGAACAGCGCCTCGGCATCGAGGGGGGCCGAACCGGTATATACGCGAACTCCCTCCCCCACAAATTGATGCACCTCGCGCGTCGAAGGATACACCACCCACACCTGCTCCGTACCTTGCGCTGCACGGTCTCGGCGCTATTATTCTGATACACAACCGCGACGGCAAGCGTGGGCACACCGGGGTGTGGCAAGTCGAGGTTCCAGTTTGTCAGGACATCCGAGACGCGAAAAAAGCTGACATCTGGCACGAAGGCATTCGAAATATCGCTCGATGTTGAGTGCATCAGGTACATCAGCCCATGTGGGAAAACTTCCCCCACGGTATACGTTCGAGAATAGGCATCTAGCAGGTGAACTACATTGCCCGCGACGATGTGATGCATCCCGCCCACTGGGCCGATAGGAGCGCTTTGCCTGCAATTACCTCGACACGCTCATCGAGCGCTTCGAGTGTAATGCACTCACGCTCAACCATTCGCGACGAACGCCAGCGACTCCAGCAACAGCGCCTCGTCGTTTTCATAGTCATCGGCGTTTTGGTAGTCGATGGAAAGCCAATCCTTCCAGACAGTGCCTTCCTGCGGCTCGAAGACACGGTATGCCGCGTTGCCGCTATCGATGAGAGCGTTCACGCGCGCCGCCCCCAACTTGATGCCGACGCCCCGCCCGCCAACGAACGCGAATACCTTGCGCCCCACTTTGTATGCCGGGAACCCGAAGGCTTTGCCGTCCTTCACGGCGGGGTTGCCGAGTAGTAGCGCATCGAGCGTGCTTTTCACGTCTTCCCTAAACGATGTGTCCATGAAATTTTCTCCTAATACAGGGGTACATTTTCGATATTGCCGGTTAAATCTTGATACGGCAGTTGCAGCGCTTTCGTCCAGCCGTAGATGTCATCGATGCGCAGGAACAGCCAGTGATTCTGGCCGTCCTGGCGTGTGCGGGCGAGCACCTGCAACGTCGTGCCGATGGTGTTCACCTGCGCGCGCACCGGCCCCGATGGACTCGGCACGGCATACAAGGTTGTCGGTTGGCCGATGGTGAGCGTCACCCCGGTATCGGGCAGCGTGCTGAAGCCCTGAATCGCTGCTGACTGATCGGGGATTTGCGCGGTGTCGCCTTGCAGTACGAAGTAGCGCCCGCTCACCCACCCGGTCACATTCCCCGCATCGATAAGATACCAGTCGAACTCGCTGCCCGCGTTGCGGTTCCGCGCGAGGACGTTATACGGGCTATCCAGCACGAACGCCACCCCAATACGCGACGCGCCCACAAACGGCCCCGTGCGGATGGACAACGCCACGATGTTCTCATCCGGCTCACCCTGGACGTTACCCTGTGGCGGCCCAAGCGTTGGTGAGGGAATAACTGCCGGGGTGCCCGCCTGAGCTGTCGCGCCCACGTTGGGGTCGGCGGTGGCGGTTAGCTCGGCACCCTCGGGGGTGTTGGTGGGTTCCGGCGTCCGCGTCGACGAATCGCAGTCTTCATCGTCGCTTTCGTCGTCGTTGTTGTCGTCTGGGCAGGTGTCGTTGCCGTCGTCGTCATCGTCGAGCGGCTCGTCGCAGTTTTCATCGTCGCTCTCGTCGTCGTTGCCATCGACCCGACAGGCGTCGTTACCGTCGTCTTCCTCCGGCTCCGGCGTAACTTCTTCCTCGACACGGACGGTGTTATCGGTGCTCGTAGAGGCGTTGTTGGTCTCGCCTTCAGCATTCGTCACCCCCCCCGCCGGTATCGACACCGACAGGGTGCCCGTGCCGCCATTCGTGTTGATCGTCACCGTGTAGACATTGTCGCTGCCCGTAATCGCAAAGACTGTCGCGCCGTTGATGCCCGAAATCTGCACATCCTCTGCACTGAAGTCCTCGACGACATCGGTGAAGACCACATCGTAGGCCACGAAGGTCTCATCGGTGGGGTCTTGCACGGCTGGCGAGAGGTCGATGGTGACATCGAGTGGCGTATCCACATCGATTTCGTAGGTTGCGCCTGTGCTGAAGGCCGCGCCCAGCGTGTTGCCCGCTGCATCGGTAATTGTGTTGTCGTCGAGCACATCCAGCCGAATTTCGCCCGTGGTGCTGGCGGTTTCATCGAGGTCAGTGCGGACGCGCACGGTGTAACTTGTACTCGACCCCGAAATTTCCTCGACGGTGAGTGTGGTGAACGTCCCCGCAACGGCCACGGGTGTGAAGTCGGTCACGTCGACACCTGTGACGGGCGTGCTGAAAATGACACGAAACGGCAGCAGCCCGCCAGATGTCGGCGATGGTGCATCGAGCGTGACGCTGGTCACGGTGGGCGGGGTTTTGTCGATGGTGTAGGTTTGGCCGCTGCTGAAGCTGCCGTTGCCCGCGCCTGCGCCGCCCAGCGGGTCGGTATCCACATTGATGATGCTATCGTCGTCGAAGAGGTCCAGCCGAAACAGGCCATCGCCCAGGCCCGTGCCCACGCTCACCCGATACGTGCTGCTGTTGATTTGCGTGACGCCGGTCACGGTTGGGGCTGTTGAGAAGGTCGCCCCGGCGACAATCGCAAAGTCGGTGACATCGACACCGCTAACGGCCTCGTCGAATATCACTTCGAAGGTGACGGTGGCGGCGTTGGTCGCCTCGGTGAATGGGTCGAAGCGCACAATATTGACGACGCTCGGTTGGGCCATCACCGGCGCAGCGATAATCAATAGCAAAATGAGCACTAGCAGCGGGCGGCGTACAGACATGGTCGGCTCCTGTGGGTTGGTGCAACCCCTAGTATACGCGCGCGGGCGCATCTGTGCGTATTGGCCCTATGGCCTCATCGCCACGAGTGCAGCCTGACGGGTATCCTCACGCGTAACATTTTAGCAGCACTGGAGAAGTGTAGACGATGACCGAAGACCGTCAGGCCAAAATCGATGTGATACGCGGGTATCCGGGGGTGTTGCGCGCGCTCGTCGCCGGGCTGGGCGAGGACGAACTCCGCGCCCACCCGCTACAAGGCGAGTGGAGCGTCGCGCAGAATGTGCATCATCTCGTCGATAGCCACATGAACAGCGTCGTCCGCCTCAAGCTCATGCTCACCGAGGATAAGCCGAACCTGCTCCCCTACGACCAGGAGGCCTGGGCCGAACTCCCCGATGTGCACCAAACGCCGATCGAAGCATCCTTGCTCATCCTCGACGGGCTGCACGCGCGCTGGGCCAACCTGTTCGAAAGTGTGACCGACTGGACGCGCCAGGGTTACCACCCAGAAATCGGCGACATCACAGTCGATGATTTGCTAGATACCTACGCCCAACACTGCCATGCCCACATCGACCAGATTACGCGCACCAAGGCCGCCCTGCCACAGTAAGGGTGGGGCTTCGGTCGTTTTGGACCCCAGGTCCTAAAGAAAGTGTAAAGACGCCTGCATTGTCGTAAATGAACAATTTGTGAGTTCGTCTAATTGGCACAAGCGCCCTACAATTAGGGCGGGAGACGAACGCACAAAAATGCAAACAAAGGACGCAGGCACTCATGGAATACGACGCAATTATCATCGGCGCGGGGCAGGCCGGGCCGGGCTTAGCGATTCATCACGCCACCAAGGGCGACAAAACCGCGATGATCGAGGGCGACCTCATCGGCGGCACCTGCTTGAACTACGGCTGCCGCCCGACGAAGGCCCTGCGCGCGAGCGCCCGCGTGGCGCACATCGCCCGCCGGGGTGCGGCGTTCGGCGTGCAAACTGGTGATGTCACCGTGGACTTTCCTGCGGTCATGGGCCGCATGCGCGGCATCATCGGCGGGATGCAGAAGGGCTTCTGGGATTACATCAACAATTTAGAAAATCTCGATGTCATCCACGCTTACGGCAAGTTCATCGGTTCCGAAAACGGCGTTCACAAAATCCAGGCCGGTGACAACGTGCTGGAGTCGTCGCGCGTGTACATCAACGTTGGGGCGCGGGCCTTTGTGCCGCCCATCCCCGGTATTGGCGATGTCCCCCATCTCACCAACAAAGAACTGCTCGAACTCAACGACCTGCCATCGCACCTGATTATCATCGGTGGCGGCTACATTGGGCTGGAATTCGGGCAGATGTTCCGGCGGTTTGGCAGCCAGGTAACCGTCATCGAGGGGGCGTCGCACGTGCTCAGCCGGGAGGACGAAGACGTCAGTGAGGCTGTTGAGGAATTGCTGCGTGGCGAAGGTGTGACGATTCTCACCGACCACCGCGCGCAGAACGTCAGCGGTACGGCGGGCGACATCCATGTGGAACTGAGCGGCCCCGGCGGCACGCACACCGTCACCGGGAGTCATCTGCTGGTGGCGACGGGCCGCACCCCGAACAGCGACTCGCTCAACCTGGAAAGTGTGGGCCTACAAACGAACGAGCGTGGCTTCAT
>CAYSVE010000066.1:10584-13823 GCA_964434365.1 uncultured Anaerolineaceae bacterium
TACACTCTCGACCCCAATATCGCAGATCCTCTTCCTCGTTTTTTTGGGCGTACTTACGAACGAGCGTGGCTTCATCACCACCAATGGCCGCTTCGAGACGAATGTGCCGGGCATTTGGGCTTTGGGCGATGTCAACGGGCGTGGGGCCTTTACGCACACCGCATACCAGGACTATGAAATCCTGCTCGACGAAAGCCGTACTGCCGATGCCCGCACCATGGCCTACGCCGTATTCACCGACCCGCCGGTTGGGCGCGTGGGCATGAACGAACGCGAAGCCCGCGAAAGCGGCCTTAACGTGCTTACGATGACCGCACCCATGAGCAGCGTCAGCCGGGCACAACTCGATAGCGACACGACCGGCCTCGTGAAGATTTTCGTCGACGCCGACAGCGAGAAGATCATCGGTGGGTTGGTCTTCGGGATGCAAGGCGACGACGTGATTTCCGTCGTCAGCAACTTCATGGCGACGGGGGCAAGCTACAAGGTCATGAAGAACGCGCTGCCCATTCACCCGTCCATCAGCGAGTTCTTCCCGACGTGGTTGGGTGCGCTCCAACCGATGGCGTAAGCGATAATCGCCGCTACAGGCCGGGTGCACTACACCGGGCCGACAAACGCGGTCGACCCGCAATCCCTGGCCCTCACCGGCATTGTGCAGCCTTTGGCATTGTGCCGTTTACCACGGTGCATGGGGGGCAATGATGCGCCCTATGCACCTTTAGCCTACAGCTAAAAACCAAAAACTAACAGCCACAGGCTCAGTACCTGCCGTTGCTGTCTCCGGTGCCACCCGGCAACTGGTTGAGGAACTCCTCGTTCGATTCCGTCTGGCGGAACTGCGCGATGAGACTCTCTGTCGCCCCGACGATACCCGTCTCCTGGTCCTCGCCCAGGTGAACCAGCATCCGCCGCATCGTGTGGACGCGTTGCAGCACATCTGGCCCTAACAGCAGTTCTTCCTTACGCGTGGAAGACTGCTCGATGTCGAACGCAGGGAAGATGCGCCGCTCCTGCATCCGGCGGCTGAGGTGCAACTCCATGTTGCCCGTCCCCTTGAATTCCTCGTAGATCACGTCGTCCATCTTGCTGCCGGTGTTCACGAGGCACGTCGCGATGATCGTGAGGCTACCGCCTTCTTCGATGTTACGCGCCGCACCGAAAATTCGCTTCGGCGGGTGGATGGCTGATGGGTCGAGACCACCCGAGAGCGTGCGCCCACTCGTCGGTACGACGAGGTTGTAGGCGCGTGCCAGGCGCGTGATGCTATCAAGCATCATCACCACGTCTTTTTCCACTTCCACAAGGCGCTTAGCGCGTTGTAGGGCCATTTCGGCCACACGCACATGATGCTGAACCGGGTCGTCGAAGGTCGACGCAATAACTTCGGCTTCCACCGAGCGGTCGATATCCGTGACTTCCTCGGGGCGCTCGCCCACAAGGCAAATCATCAGGTGGACCTCGGGGTAATTGCGGCTGATCGCGTTCGCGATTTCCTTCAGCACAGTGGTTTTACCGGCCTTCGGCGGCGATACGATAAGCCCACGCTGCCCCTTACCGATGGGCGCGATGAGATTCAGCAAGCGAGTGGAAATAATGCGCGGGTTGGTTTCCAGGTTAAACCGCTCTTCTGGGAAGATCGGCGTCAGGTCTTCAAAGCGTGCGCGCTGCTTGGCTTCGTCTGGCGAGACGCCGTTAATCGCGTCGACACGCAGTAAGCCGTAGTATTTCTCGCTGTCCTTCGGCGCGCGCACCTGCCCGATGACCATATCGCCCGTACGCATGTTGAACTTCTTAATCTGCGTTTGGCTTACATAGATGTCGTTAGGGCCGGGCACGAAACCCTCTGCACGGAGGAAGCCCATCCCCTCATCCACAATTTCCAGCACACCACCTCGCAGCTTATAGCCGCGTTGTTCGGCGTTGTTGCGCAGCAGCGCCAGGATGAGGTCTTGCTTTTTCAACCGGCTGAAGCCTGCAACATTCGCCTCGCGAGCGAGGTTGCGTAGCTCTTCCAGGTTTTGTTTCTCTAATACTGCGATGTCGAGGTTCGAGACGTTGTTCCGAGGGGGCATAGTGGTTTCACCCAAATGTGTTAGATGTCCTTAATTGTCTAGTGGGGAGGTGGCGCAGCTATCGCGCGACCGATTGCTATGATTACTTTCACCTTTGATAGATGCTTCTTCCCGTAGCCAGGAGTTGCGAGCTACGGTTGGGATGAATTGGGAAGGAGTAGATGTTGCAACGGTAAATATAGCACAGAACCCATAGGGGGTCAAATCGGGCACTTGCGGGGTGATACAGCCACCCTTGCTTCGGTAAGAAAACTCTACCCAAACATACACAAAAGCCGAACAGACAAATAATCCTAAGTACATTACAATACTGATACATCGGGATACAAACCTTCACCGGTGTATCCCAGCCGAAAAAAGCACCGATGTTGGTCTCAGGCATCTCCCCCTCTGCTCCCATTGCCTGTGGTCCAGCATCGGTGTTTTTTTGGTGTTTGCCTCCGCTTCCACTGCCTTCGGTTATTCCAGCCTCATGTATTTTTACCGCTGCTGTTTTATAATGCGCCGGGTTGTCTTATAAGACATTGAGATGGAGAGGCACAACATGCCCAAGAATAATAACCACACCCGTTTGGTGCTGCCCGGCCCCGTGGAAGTACGCCCGGAAGTGCTGGAAGCCCAAACCGCGTGGATGGTGGGGCACCGGTCGCAAGATTTTGCCGACCTGTTCGCCCGGTTGCAGGAAAAGCTGAAGCAAGCCTTCGTGACGGAAAGCCGCGTATACGTGAGCGGCTCTAGTGGAACCGGTTTGTGGGAGGGCGCAGCGCGTAACGCGATCCGCGACGACCGGCGTGTGTTGCACCTTGTCGGCGGCGCATTCAGCGACCGTTGGGCGAAGATCAGCAAGGCCAACGGCAAAACCGTCGAAATTATCGACGTCGAATGGGGCAAGGCCCACACCCCAGAGATGGTTGCCGCCGCGCTCGATGAGTTCGACGACTTCGACGCCGTGTGTGTCGTCCACAACGAAACCAGCACCGGCGTCACCAACCCCGTGAAGGACATCGCCGCAGTGGTCCAAGACAAAGCGCCCGACGCGCTGGTGATGGTCGATAGTGTGAGCGGCTTTTTGGGCGCCGAGTTGCGCGTCGATGAATGGGGCCTCGACCTTGCGCTTACAAGCGGCCAGAAGGCCTTCGCGCTGCCGCCGGGTATCGCGTTCGC
>CAYSVE010000067.1:0-13821 GCA_964434365.1 uncultured Anaerolineaceae bacterium
GAGTTCTGGGTGGAAGGACGTCGCGAGCAGGTGGTTTTGCTGCGCCGCGACGATGCGCCCATCGTCCAGCCGCGCGAGGATTTTCACATCGTCGCCGGCGTCGGTCGCCACCGGCGCGCGGATGAAAACCGCATGGTACGGCTCGTCCAGCCCGTCGATTTGCAGGTCCGTCTCGAAGCTATCGACCTGCCGCCCAAAGGCGTTGCGGTCCACCACAATGTCCATCGCCCCGAGGATGGGCTGCTGATTGTGCCCCAACTCCCGCGCCAAAAAGATCATCCCCGCGCACGTGCCCCAGGTGGGCGTGTTTTGCACAAACGCACGCAGCGGGTCCATCAGGCCGAATTCGGTCGCCAACTTGCCGATGGTCGTGCTCTCGCCACCAGGGATAACCAGCCCGTCTAGCCCATCGAGGTGCTGCGGCAAACGCACCTGTACCGTCTCGGCGCCGAGGCTGCGCAGCATCTTCTCGTGTTCGATAAACGCGCCTTGCAGCGCCAACACACCTATTTTCGTCATGTGGATAGATCAACCTTTGCACTCGACTGTTGGTAGCGCGCGGGTGTGGGGGCCATCGACACATCAGATCATGGGAGGGGCACAGGCCCAACATCATAGCTCGGGGCTTACCCACGTGTCGGCCCGAAAAGCGAGAGCACACACGGTTGCCCCCCTGCCAGGCCATCGCCCTGCCAACAACAAAATCGACGCAATCGGCATCCCACCGCGCACCCGATAGTGTCATCAATTGTGGCGGTCGAATCAAGGTCCACCACGCGGGGGCGGTAAGCTACGTGATGATTTCCAGCAGCGTGCGGGCCTCGCGCTCCATCGCCGCGTTCCAGCCAAATTGCGACACCACGAACTGCACATCGCGATACCGGTCGTCCATCGCAATCAGCGACAGCCACAGCCGCGCCCCATCGGAGGGCAGGCCGATGGCGTGGCGAGCCAGTGCCGCCCCTCCTACCGCCGCCGGGAGGTCTGGGCGGAGGGTAAGCGCTTCGTCGAAGGCCTCCAGCGCGCAGCGATACCGCGCCAGCTCAAAGCACATCTGCCCTAGCTCCAGTTGGGCATCCACGAGTTTCGGGCTGAGGTGCACCGCCTGCTCGAAGGATTTAAGCGCGTCATCTGGCTGGCCCAGGGCGTACTGCATCTTCCCAAGTTGCAGGAACGCCGCCTCGTTGTAGGGGTTTTCTTCCGTCACCCGCTTGAAATCCGACAGCGCGCCCTTGGGGTCGCCTTGCTCTGCGCGCACTGTCCCCCTGAAGAACAGCTTTTCGGTATCCAGGCGCGTGGTGGACGTCTCCGCATAGAAGATCATATTGTCGATGCGCGCCCTCACCTCGGTCTCGTCTTCGGGTAGGGCCGGCTGCACCACCCCCCCGGGGATCGCGAGTAAATTCGTCATCAACTCGTGGATGAGTTCGCTTTGCTGTTGGGGTACCATGTAAATGTGCGGTTGGTTCGGCAGGGCTGCAAGCGCGCCTGTGAGGTTATCCGCCTCGGAGCGGAAGTCGAAGCCGCGCGCCAACACACCCACCACATTCCGCCGCGCTTCGAGCGCCACCGCGATGAGCTGATACAGTGGATCGTCGGTATCGTTGATGAGGCTACCCGGGGTGAGGACGATCAACGTGTGGGGGCGCGCCATAATTTGCCGCCGGTTGATCTCGTCGAAGTTGCCTGCGATGTCCGCGAAGACATCGCAGTCGCGCTTGCGCAGGGCTGCGAACAACGGGGCTGCAACGTGCATCGTCTGCGATGGACGATAGGCCATATAGACACGGGGCGGTGTCGTCATAACATATCCAACAATGTTTCGATACTGGCACCCATGATAATGCACGGATGCCTTCTACCGCCAGTGCCCCCGTCGCTTAGGGCAACAGCGCGATGATGTCCTGCGCTGCCGCCACCAGGGGCGCGTTCCAGCCGTGCTCCCCCGCGACCCACGTCGCATCACGGTAGTGGGTGTCGCGGTCCAGCAGCACCTGCCACAACGAAACCGCCGCATCATCCTTGCCGAGCGCGTGCTGCGTAACCGCAATCCCGGCGAGCGCGCGGCGTTGGCGCGGGCGCAATTCGTGCGCCGTTTTGAAGTCCACCAGGGCTTCTTCGTAGCGGCCCATCGCGAAGTACACTTCGGCGCGGTTGTTGTACACAAAGTCGAGGTCGGGGCGCAGCTTGATGGCCGCCGCGTAGTCGCTAAGGGCAGCCTGGAGGTTGTCGGTCGCCTCGCCAACGAGGCCGCGATTGTAGTAGGCGAGCGCTTGCTTCGGGTTGATGTACAGCGCGATGTTGTAGCTACGCGTCGCTTCGGCGTAGTCCCCGCTTTCGTAAAACAACAACCCCCGGTTGATGTGCGCATTCACAAATTTCGGGTCGATGCCGAGTGCCAGGTTGTAGTCGGCTTCGGCAGCAGCGAAGTCACCCATACGCGCATGCGCCAGGCCGCGGGTCATCAGCGCAACCGCGCTCAGCGGGTTGCAGGCCAACGCGCGATTGCAGTAGACGACGGCCCGTGCGTACTTGCCACGCTGCAAGCGGGTTGTCGCCCAGTTCATGAACGAGGGGTACATCAACTTTTTGTAAAGGTTATGCACGCTGCGCAAGATACTCATATCACCTACCCTGTAAATTTGTTGTGCATTTATGACAAAGAATCTTTGCCCTCATTATGCACTTTTTGCCTAAATCATGTCAATAAGGTGCGCATAAAGCCAATGTATAAATTCGATGCTGAAGCAGCGCCCTAATGCAACATTTAGGCATTTACGATAAATCAATTATAACCCATTTTTCCTTCACGATATGAATTTTCACGGGGTTTTTATGAGAGGTGCTGTGGCGCGGGTTGCTGGCCCCCGCCAATCGTGTGGCCTACGGTAGGATTTCCACCACGACACCCAACTCTACCCAGTCCCACAGACGTTGCACATTGGCGTCGCTCAACAGGATGCAACCGTACGTTACACGCGTGCCGAGGCTGTTTTCCCACAGGAGTTGCCCGCCACCACGCGTGGGGAAGCCGTGGAAGCCATTGGTGAAATCGCTGCCGGGGATGGGCCGGTACACGCCCATGAAGTTCGGCATGTACAGGTTCCAATTGCCTGCGTAGGCGTTTTCCTCGAAGGAGATGATCTGATACACGCCGGGCCATGTGGGGCTGCTGAAAATACCCGTGCTCGATTGCCAATCCCACAGCAGGTCGCCGTTTTCGTAGACCTTCGTCCACTGGCCGCTGATGCTCACGACGATGCGCTTATCGGCCACCGGTTCGTAGTCGAAGAAAGTATCCGCCGACGGAATCGTGATCTGCTGGCCGATGCTCACATCTTCGATGCCGCCGTTGGCCTGCTGAATATAGGGGTACGGCACGCCGTAATCCCATGCGATGCTCGTAATCGTCTCGCCGCTGCGGACGGTGTGCACGCGGTCCTCGTGGAACACGCGCACAGTCGCGTTCGGGTCGAGCTTGCCTACGGCGTCGCTAAGGGCGGCGGCTGCCGCGTCGAGGTCGATGTATTCGCCGTCGCGGAGGGTACGGCGGGCTTCGTTCTGCAAAAAGGCCGCCACTTGCGCTGCATCCAACGAGAGCGACAACCCCAGTGTACTCGATGCGTCCTCGCGTGCAGTCAGCCAGTCGGCCCATTGCGCCGGGGCCACCTGCCATACGACGTCATCGTCGTCGATGGGGTCGTAGGCCCGCACGCGCAACGGGCTCGCCAGCAACGGGCTCGCCTGCGCCACCAACGCCGAGGCATCGCTTACCGCCGGGGCGACTTCGCGCATCCGCAACGTCAGGTCACCCCTTACGAGGGCCGCAGCCGGGTCGCTTTGCAGGGCGGCCAACGTCGCCGGGATGTCCAGGACGCGCCCATTAACCGGCGGCGACGGTTGCACCGCCCCATCCACCAGCCGAATGCCCGCATCGATTGCGGCAAGGGCCACCCGCCCTTCGATTTCGCGCAGGCCGCGCTCGGCTTCGGCGGCATTCAGCGCTACCGATGGCGCAATCTCCGTGCGAACAAACGGCATCATCACATCCGCCGCGCGCTGAGCCGTCGCCGCCGCGTCTAAGCCAAGGCCCAACCGCGCCGGGTCGAGCGTCCAGGTGCGGTCGCCGTCACGCAGCGTGAAGTCGCCCCACTGCGCTTGTAGGGCCATCGTCGCCTCATCGACCGTCATGCCGCCGAGGTCGACGCCCAGTGCGCTCACCCCCGGTACGACGCGGCCCATCCCCAGCAAAAAAAACGCGCCCACCGCCAACGCCGCGCACATCGAAGCACTGAGCGCGCCAAACAGGCCCAACACGACCATCGGCGACAGGCCGAAAATACGGCGGGGCTTCTTGCGCACCTTCGATGCCACGCGAGTGCGCGGCACAGGTTGGCGGGGCGGGGCGGGGATAGGTTGGGGTTGGGGTCGCGGCTGCATGGTCGGCCTTCGCTCGAACTTGGTCTACGTAGAGCCAGTGTATAGCCGATAATGCCGCCAACTGTGGAAATATCTTTAAGCGTGGGGCAGGCGTGGGGAAGGCGTGTGCGGTGGCGGTTGTTCAGCCCACCCACGCGCTACCGATGAGTCCTTGCGCGGTCTTTCGGCACCTGCGAGATTGCCTCGGCAAACCCGGCACCCCGTCGAGCCGTGTAGGGGCGGGGCATGGCCTCGCCCACCAAAGTGCCCACAAACCACACCGCATCAGGCCGACGCTTGTTTTGCGCGCCACTCATCCGCCAGCATACTGTAGACGTTCTGGTCCACATAATGGTCGTACAGCCATTCTGCCTGCCGAGCGGTGCCTTCGAGCGTAAACCCGAGCCGCTCCGCGATGTGCTGGCTGGGGACGTTCTCCGTCGCGACGCGCATTTCCGCCCGGTTCAACGACAGATCATCGAAAACATACTTGAGCAGCGCCCCCACCGCGCGCGTCATCACACCCTGGCCGGTGTAGGTTTCGGCCAGCCAGTAGCCGACGCTCGTGTAGCGATGCATCCAATCGACGCGGTGCATGCCGAGCGCCCCAGCGAGGTTGCCTTCGGCCCACACGCCGACCTGGATGCCGTCGCTTTTGGCAAATTGATCCATCCCACGTTGGATGAACTCGTGCGTGTCGTGGATGCTGCGGATGTTGTCGACCCAGGGGAGCCAGCGGCGAAGGTAGGTGCGGTGCAGGTTAGTCAGTTGGTGCAGTTCGGCAGCGTGGCGGTGTTCGAACATGCGCAGCACCACCTCGTCGTCTACGGCGTAATGGAACACGGTGTCTTCTCGCTTAAGTCTATTTGCTCATTTATGAAGCTATAAACATAGCGCGAACGGCGGCCCATCACAACGAAGTGGCACTTTCCTGCGGGTAGGGGTGGGTGGTTTGTGCATTCCGTTGTCAGGGGTACACTCGTAGGATAACCCTTTAACAGCCAAAGGATACCCTGGCATGGCCACACCCCAGGAACTCGATGCGCGGGTCATCAACCGGTGGGTGCTCGTACACAACACCGACGACAGGCTCACCCAGCAGAAAACGCACTATGGCGTCGAGGTCGATTATTTCGTCGGCTTCGTCTACGTGGACCAAACCGCAGGAATGACCATCAATGTAGAAAGCTACGGCACCGTCAACGGAGACACCATCACGCTGACGAAAGGCCCCCGCGACGACAACCGCCGCATGATGATTCGCTTCACCCATGCCCAACCGGGTGGGCTGCAACCGCCGACACCCCTCACCGATGCCCAACAACAGGCGCTCGGCCTGCCTGCCGAGCCAGATTGGCTCCAGTATTACAACGTGCAGGGCCAGGCGGAACTCGACCGCATTCGCCAGGACTCAACGCTGCATCCGCTGCGCGCACCGGGCTTCCCCGACGACATCCGCTTTGTGCTGCCGCCCACCCGCCAGGGGATGCAGGGCGAGGTGGTTTGGGGGCGCGTTTTGGCGAACCCGCAGCCGAACATCTACATCGTACGCCTGTTGAACCAACCGAACCAGGATTTCGGCGGCATCAAGCAGGGCGATATGCTCGTCGTGCAGGTGCAGGTCACCGAAAACGGCGTCGGGCCGATGTGTGTGGGCCGCGTGCAGGACGAATAGGCGACCGCTACGTTGATCGGAAGATACGCACCGCGCGAACGACCGCAACGGCCAGCAACGCCAGCACGACCAGCAGGTAATAATCGAATTGGAACGATGCGCTGAGGTACCGCAACCGAATGTAGGCCGTCATGAACATCAACAGCCCGATGCCGACCTGTAGGTTCACCGTACCTAACCGTTGCAACGCACCAAAGTACACGATGAGACCGACTGCGACGACTGCCGCAATCGGTAATACCCATCGGATGCCGCCCGCCAACACCACCCCAACCATGAGTAGGTGTGCCCCCCCGATGATGACCGACAGGACGGAGACGACGTTGGCGGCGTCGCGTTTAGTCATGTGGCTTAAGGCGCTGCTTGAAGTGGTGCGAGCTAATTTCGTAGCCGCTATTGAGGTACAGCCGGTGCGCCGTGTGCCGGTGATGTCCGCTATGCAATTCGACGGCGTCCAACCCCTCTTCTCGCGCAAGGTCGCGCACATAGTTCAGCAGTTTGCCGCCGTAGCCCTTGCCGCGCGCATCAGGGTGTGTGATGAGGTCATCGATGTAGATGATTTTGCCAGACACAAGGATTTCCATGTGGCGGTAGCCCACCGCCGCGACCATCACCCCGTCATCGATGGTGACGGTGATGCGATAGCCCTGTGCATATTGGCGCAATACCTGCGCCACGAAATCGTCTTCGGTGAGGTGTGGGCGCAGCACAGCGAACACACGAAAGCTCGCGCGGATGTCCTCTGGCGTGTCGACGTTTTTCAGCATGGGGTCCCCCCTTATTGGTATAGCGAGGCACTCAACGTAAACCGAAACGGTCTGTGCCTGTAGCGCCACACCATACCGCGCGCTAGTGGCTTTGCAGCGCCCCTTCCACGAATTCCAGAAAGCCGCCGGGGTTCTGGATATTACTGATGGCAACCGTATGCACCGGCTTGTACTTGCCGCCCTTTTCCAACTGTTTGATGACGAGTTTCTGCGGGTGAATGTCGATGGTGAGGCGGTTCCACGGGATAGCTGTTTTGCCCACCAGCAGGCCCTTATCGGCGACGGTGAGGTGCTTGGCCACCTTCACCTTGCGCCCGGCGCGGATGGCCTCGCCGATGCGTGGGCCGGTTTCGGCAGCGATGAACGGCCCCACGCGCTCGACAAAAAGCCGAAAGTCGCCGTGGGCGGGCACGATGTTGAACGTATTCTGGTCGCGCATGATGATCGTATGCCGGCCCCACTGCACGATGGGCCGCTTCCCTGCATACCAGCCTTTGCCGCCCTGCCGAAAAGTCTTCAGGGCACCCCAACTGTACTTCACGGGGGCGGCCTTGCCCTTTTGCCACGCAAAACCCACATCGTAGAACACGATGCGCTCGCTACGCCGTGTGAGCCAGTAGACGAGATTTTCGGCGACACGCAGCCCCCCCGCGAGGATGATCGCCACCGCGACCAGTTGACCGATGCCGAGGATCACGTTGAACACCGAGAGACCCTCAAGAATTTGGAAGCCCTCGCGTGCACGGACCTGCGGCAGCGAGAGCATGTATAGCACGCCCGCACCCGCCGCCACGCTCACAAGGCCCCAGATGAAGTTCCGCATGTAGCGCCGACGATTCACCTGAATCTGGTGTACTTTTTGCGGTTTGTCCTGGTAGGCACCGTAGCGCCGCTCTGTGAAGGATGTAAGACCCATTACGACTGTTCCTAAAAAATAGGGGAAGATAACGCTATTTTAGCGCGTCTCGGGGTTTGTGCGCAGCAATAAAAAAGGAATAAAGTAAATCTGTCATAGAGGCGTTTTTAGTTGACAAAATGTAACGAGACTATTATCGTGGAATTGTATAGGAATTGTGAGGAGATGCTGCCCATGTCCCAGCGTGGACCGAGGGGAATCAGTGAAGGTCGTGTGCAATCGCAAACCGGGAAATCCTCGCAGGAGTGGTACCACATCCTGGATGCGTTCCGTAAAAACCCACACACCGACCGCACCACAACCGAATATCTTGAAGACACTTATGCGCTCAGTACATGGTGGGCACAGGCGGTCGCCATTCGCTACGAATACGCCCGTGGGTTACGTGCCACCAACCTCACGGTTCCACCGGAGCTAGCACGCCTGCTAGACACCAATGCCGCCGCGAAAACGCTCTTCGATGAGCTAGCCCCCGCCAACAAACGCGAGTACATCCGCTGGGTAGCCGAAGCCGCCAAACCCGAGGCGCGCAATCGCCGCGCCCACAAAACCATTGAAAAGCTGCTCACCGACTGCGCGTAGTGCCCCACCCCACCGCTGCATCCCAACCGAATACCCACAACATCTGGCGTCTCTGTGCGCGGTATCCATACGGTTGACCTGTGGCCGATATGGCCGATAGGTGTACGTGTTTTTATTGTCCTTGTCGAAGTCAGCAAAGTGCACACTCACACGATGTGCGTATGGTGGAATGCAAGCGTGCAACCGTGCCTTTCGCCTCGCGCTATTCGGCGGGCGGCTTCGGCGTCGATGCCGGTTTGGTGGGCGGCTCGGTGCTGCCGAGCTTACCCTTGCTGAGGTCCTTCTCCACCCGGTCCATCGATTTACCGCCGCGCAGTTCATCGGCAGCGTTGTAGTAGCTCTCTGGCAGGCTGGTGCCCCCGGCGCTCTCGCCGACCTGACGCATCATCTCGCCGACAGCACGGCTGTCGCCGCTTTCGAACACGTTGAGCATCTGGTTGGCGTCCATCGAGGTGAAGTCGTGGTTGCTCGTGCCCTTGCCGATGGCCACACTGGTGATAACCCGCGTGAGGTCGGCGCTGTGGCAGTTCGAGCATGTGGGTGAGGCGTTGTCATACGCCTTGTACGTCTTGTAGAATAACGAAACGTCTTGCCCGCAGTTGTTACAGCGGAAGTCGTATGTGGGCATATTCTTCCCCGTAGATACATCGTCTCCGGTATTATAGCGAAGGTCGCGTAGGCAAATGGTTAACGAACCCCCTAAAAAGAAACCCCGCCAGCAGGTTAGCCTGCGCATCCCCTCGGTTAGCCCGCTGCTCACGTATTTAATGCTGTTTTGCAGCGGCGCGCTCGTGCTCAGTGGCATCGCCTCGGTAGAAACCGCCGAGTCGCTCATCGCGACGTTGGGCGTGAACGTCATCGCCGTCGTCAACGACGCGCAGTTCTACCGTCCGTTCAGCGCGTTGTTCCTCAACGCGAACCCGCAAGGCCCCAACCCGGCGATTAACCTGGCGCACGCCGCGAGCACGCTGTACCTGCTGTACATCATCGGCAGCAGCACCGAACGCCTGTGGGGACACGTCCGTTACGCGCTGGTGTTTATCCTCGGCGGTATGGCCGGGGCCGTGTTGAGCATGTCCCTCAGTGCGCCGAACGTCTTCCTCGTCGCGGCAGCGAACGGCGTGCTCGCAGCCGGTGGTGCCGAACTCGTGTACCTGTATAAGCACCGCAAATTGCTGGGCCGCAACGGACGCCGCCGCCGCAATTACCTCGCCGCGCTGATGGCGATCAACCTGGTGCTGGCGTTTTTCGCCGCCAACGTCGATTTGTGGGGGCCGCTCGGTGGGCTAATCGGTGGCGCGGTGCTGGGGTGGGCCATCAGCCCGTTCCACGTAGTGCGGATGCACCCGGACGAACCCGGCGCACTGCTCGGTGAAGATGTGAACCCACTGGCCCGTCGGGCGTGGGTGCCGTTGGTGTACGGGGCGGTGCTGGCCGGGGCGTTTGTCGCCGTCGTGGTGATTCAGTCGTCGTAATGGCATTGTGCACAACGCGTTGGCGTTTGGCGTAGGTTTTCGCGGGGGAGAGCACAGCATCTTCGGCATTCAAGGGGGGCGGCCTCCAAGGCAGGCCAGAAAGGTGCGCCGAAGCGCACCCAAACCAAAGCCGAAGGGGGTTACTCTGCAACCGGCGTTGCCACGCGGCGCGCGATTTCCTCATGCACCACCGGCGCGACCTTCGTACCCAGTAGTTCGATGGCGTGCATGATTTTGTCGTGCGGCATGGTGCCCACGCTCAATTGGATGAGCAGGCGGTCGTGGTTGAAAATCTCGTGCTGAAACAGGATTTTCTCGATGATGTCGTCTGGGCTGCCGACGAAGTCCGCACCGCGCAGCGTCGCCGATTGCTCGTACTGCTCCTTGCGCATGGGGGGCCAGCCGCGCTCGCGCCCGATTTTGTTCATCACCGTGCTAACCGCCGGGAACGACTCATCGATGGCTTGACGCTTGGTATCAGCAATGAAGCCGTGCGAGTTGATGCTCAGCGGTGTGTGCACATCGTGGCCGTATTCGGCGAGGGCCTGCCGGTACAGGTTCGCATAAGGCGCGAAGCGCTCTGGCATGCCGCCGATGATGGCGAGAGCCATCGGCAGGCTACGGCTGGCCGCCCGAATCACCGACTCTGGGGTGCCGCCGACGCCCACCCACACCGGGAGCGGGTCCTGCACCGGGCGCGGGTAAATCCCCGCGTTATCGAGCGCGGGGCGGTGCTTACCCTGCCAGGTGACGTGGTCGTTGTGCTGAAGTTCCACCAGCAAGTCGAGCTTTTCGGTGAACAGGTCGTTGTAGTCGTCGAGGTCGTAGCCGAACAGCGGGAACGACTCGATGAACGACCCGCGCCCGGCGATGATCTCCGCGCGACCGTCGGACACGAGGTCGAGGCTGGCGAAGCGCTGGAACACTCGCACCGGGTCGTCGCTGCTGAGCACGGTCACCGCGCTGCTCAGGCGAATGTGCTTCGTGCGGGCTGCCGCTGCCCCTAAAATTACCTCCGGCGCCGACGACACGAACTCCTCGCGATGGTGCTCGCCCAGGCCGAACACGTCCAGGCCAACCTGGTCGGCCAGTTCGATGGTTTCGAGCAGGTCGCGGGTGCGCGCTGCGGGGCTTTGCTTTTTGCCGGTGGTGGGGTCCGCCGTCAGTTCGGCGAACGAGTACAGCCCAATTTCGAACGGCTTGGCTGTCGTGGGGGTTGTGGGTTGGTCAGTCACAGGTTTCTCCTCCGCGCGGAGGGACGCGCGATGCTCATATCCTCATACAGCTTAGACGGACTAGGGTCCGTTTATATTACCTCAGCCACGGAGGAGAAACGATAAGGCCTTACCTCCTGCTCATCGAGCAGGGCCGTGTGTCGCCTTAGCTACGACCTTCGCGCAGGTGCATGGCGAAGGTGTCCGGCATGCCATCCGCCGCTTCGATGGCCGTGGCGGCTTCCTCGATTGGGTAGTCCACGCGGATGAACGCCACGTCGAGTTCGCGGCCATCGGCGCGCAGCACGATGTAGCAGGCCTTCGGGTTGTTGTCCTTGGGTTTACCCACGCTACCCGCATTGACGACCTGCCGCCCGCTGGGGAGCACCTTGTGGTACGGCAAATGGGTATGACCACACACCAGCACATCGGCGTCGATGGTATTCATGATGCGCTCGAAGTACGCCTCGCCGCGGTCCTCGAACATGTACTCGTTGATTTTGCGCGGGCTGCCATGCACCAACATCACGTTGTGGTCGCCCAGGCGGAAGGTAGTGTGCGCCAACAGGCCCCGCAAGTAGGTTTTGTTCTCGTCGGTGGTGTGGATGTTCGTCCACGCGATGGAGCGGTCGCCGCGTTTGCGGTCTTCCTCGGTGGAGTAGGCACAACCGCAATCGGGGCTGCTGATGCCCACGCCCTGGTCGTAGTTGCCCATGATGACCGGCACGTTTTGCTCGCGCACGCGCTTGATCACCTGGTTGGGGAAGGCACCGTAGCCGACCAAGTCGCCAAGGCAGTAGCGATTCGACAGGTTGCGGGCGTCCATGTCCGTCAGGATGGCATCGAGGGCGTGGATGTTGCTGTGAATATCGCCGAAAATGGTTGCGTGATCGGTCAAGAGTCGGACTCCTCGCTGAGATGGATTAAAAAGTGTTGGATGCGGGATCGAAGGCGTTGGGCGGTTTTGTCGAAAACCCGTTGGCGTTCGTCGGCGTCGGCGATGCTGGCCGGGTCGGGGAAGCCCCAGTGAATGTGTTCACCGCCGCCGGGGAAGGACGGGCACACCTCGCGGGCGCGGTCGCACACCGTGATGACAACATCGAAGTGCTGGTCGGCAAACGCGTCGAACCCTTCGGAGCGCTGCGCACGGATGTCGATGCCAAGGGCGTCCATCGTACGAATGGCGTTCGGGTGCACCGTGCCAGGTTCGCTGCCCGCGCTGTAAACATCGACATGCCCGCCGCTAACGTGGCGCATGAGGCCCTCGGCCATTTGGCTGCGGGCACTATTGTGTGTGCACACGAACAGCACGCGGGTGTTTGGCCGGGTGCCCTGCCGGGTTTCGAAGGCCGTGACGAGCGACGGATGGATGGCACGCCCCGCACTGCCGAACGACGCGCGCAGCTTGTCGAGGTCGAGGCTGTAGTAAGTGTCGCGCCCGTCGGCCTCGCTGCGCCGAACCGTGACCATCTCACCCTCGCGCAGCAGCTTGAGGTGGTACGACACCAGATTCAACGGCTGGCCGAGCAACCCGACCAGCTCGTTTACGCGGTAATCGCCGACGGCCAGGGATTGCACCAGCCGCCAGCGCAACTCATGAGAGAGCAGCTTGATAATCGGGGGTAGGACAGTCGTCATTGGGCCAGGGCGCGTCGCTGCTTCAGTTGGCCGACCCAATCGTCGATTTTGTGTGCGATGTCATCGCGGGCCACTCGAAAGGCTGCGAGAATGTCCTCGTCGCTGCCGGTAGCGGCTGCCGGGTCGTCGAACGGCCAGTGGAGCTTGTCTCGGCCCAGGGCATACACGCCGGAGGGGCAGTTTTCGTCGGCATGGGCACATACGGTAATGATGTAATCGAAGAAGTGCAGGCCGACGAGGGCGTCGATGTGGTCGGACGTGTGGCCGCTGATGTCGATGCCAATCTCATCCATAACGCGTTGGGTGTAGGGGTTCACACCCTTCGGGTCGAGGCCGGCGCTGAAGACGTCGATTTGCCGACCGGCGGCCTTCCGCAGAAAGGCCTCGGCCATCTGGGACCGTGCAGAGTTACCGGTACAAAGGAATAAAACTTTCATGTTCGTGGATGCCTTGTATACTACAACGTCGATTGGTTCAAATAAATTTGAACTAATCACAATATACTCGAAAACGGGGGGTCGGGTCAAGCAAAAAGGCGCATGTGTTGGGAGGATTGCATCAAAATCAACAGAGGTCATGGTAGCTTGCAGAGGATTCCAGTGTAGGGGAAGCACACACGGGTGCGCCTGTTGGGGGCGTGTACAGGGTTCTGCCTTTGGGAGGTGTTTGGTGCGGTTTGCATCGTGCCGCTTGCGATGTCCATGTCGCGGGCAGGTCAGGGCCTTGTCCCCACAAATGCGGCAGGCCGGCACGCGGAATCGGCCCTAACACAACAAACCGAGACTACGCCCTCTCGTCCGATGTGGTGCAATCGCCCGGGCGTCGTTGGTGGCGGGGGTAGCGTCAGCCGCCGAACAACCCACCGAACAAGCCGCTGTTGTTCTGCGCATCGGCACGCACGGCGCGCAGGCTCTTCACGGCGGCCTGGGTTATGGGGTAGCGGGGCACATCCTCCAACGGGTCGTCGAACATGTCCGGTTCCCAGGCCGTCACCAGCTCTTTGAGGATGTACAGCGCATTACCGAAGCGCATCGCATCGAGCGCGCGGCGGTTGCACACCCCGGCTTGCTCCAAATTGCCGATTTTGTGATACACGTACGACATATTGTGCCATGCCCACGGGTCGTTGGGGTCC
>CAYSVE010000068.1:0-13757 GCA_964434365.1 uncultured Anaerolineaceae bacterium
ATGCGCCAGCTTACACCCGCTTTCGTGTGTTGATTTTGGAAGGCAAGGTTGGGCGTCCACTGGCAGTCGATTTCACCTGGGTCCTGGATACCAGCCACGGCGCGGACTACTTCCGGCGCTGGCACCGCGAGAAGCACAACAGCGGTGGCCTGCTTGTCCACAAGGCAACCCATCATTTTGATCTCGTCAATTGGTGGATCGACTTGTACCCAGCGCAGGTTTTCGCGATGGGCGATTTGCTATTCTACGGAAAACCGAATGCCGAAGCTCGTGGTGAGCACTACCCCTACGAGCGCTACACCGGGGAACCTGCTGCCGAAGGAGACCCTTTCGCGTTGTTTCTGGATCATCGGGAACAATTTCGCGGTATGTATCTCGATGCTGAGGATGAAACAGGCTACCTGCGTGACCGCAACGTTTTTGGAGAGCCGATCACCATCGAAGATACGCTGTGCGTGACCGTCCGTTATCGCAATGGTGCGCTGCTGTCCTATAATCTGGTCGCATACAGCCCCTGGGAGGGATTGCGTGTCGCGGTTACGGGTACAAAGGGGCGAATCGAGACGGATATTGTCGAGAATACCAACCACCTGCACGGCGGCGGCCAGGCCAGCGCCAGCAAGGGAGCCTTCAAACAAGCCCAGATGCGCGTACCTAAACGAAGAGAACTTTTGGGGTGGCAATACCTACATTCAAAAAAGGGCTATAAACAGCTCGATAACGTTGGGCAGACCAAGCACCTAACATGGAATCAAGTAGACTGTCGGCAGCATCATGCCCACTTAGATCACAACCTTCAGTGGATTATACAATCTGGCGATGTATGGTTGAGTGAACGGCGCGCAATCGCGATTTCTACCGAGAACGCATCAGACGGCGAATGGTCAATTGCCATACAGATGGAATTCCAGAATGTGAGCGGTGAATCGATTCAGATTGGTTCACCGCTCACACGCGGGCGTCCGCTTGCTGGCTACGGTGGTCTGTTCTGGCGGGGTCCCCGGTCTTTCACCGGGGCGAATCTCTTTTCTGCCGAGCACGATGGTGAAGACATCGTCACGAACCCGAATGAATGGGTCGCTTTTACTGGGCCGCATGATGGTACCGGCCATTATTCAACAGTGATATTTATCGACTCTCCATCGAATCCCCGTTATCCAACAAAATGGTGGGGGCGAAACGAGCGGTTTGCCTGTATATCCTCATCGTTTGTCTACGACGAAATATATGACCTGAAACCGGATGATGCGCTGCGCTTAAGGTATTGGGTTGTCATCTGCAATGGTGCACGTAATCGTGATGAGGTCAGCCAGGTTGTTAAGCGTTATAGACCGTAATTCGCAACAAAATGATATGCACAAAAAAGGAACTACGATTGACCCACAAACCGTACGCGTCGAAGAACGGTATTTAGTGATGTTGTCGATAAAGCAAAGGTAAACGGTTGATGCAATTCCCCCTAAACATGCCCGGTGCAACTTCGATGACGCGCCTGAAAGTGTACGACACTGTAACCCCCGATGGACAAATCGGCGGAACACCGCATATGCACCTGATTTGTACAGAGATGTATGTTGTTTTATCCGGCAGTGGCGCAGTCGAGTTACTGGATAAGGATGGATTTTCGCGTGTGCCCTTAACAACGGGCGATGCTTTATTGTTCTCGCCAGGGACAATTCACCGCCTTATTAATCCGAATGGTGACCTGACGATTCTGGTCATCATGCAGAATAGTGGATTGCCCGAACGCGGCGACAATGTCGTGACATTCGAAGAAGAGTGGCTAGCGACAGATGAAACATACACACAAGCGATGTCCGTTTCCTCAGTCGAAGATGCTTATCAAAGACGCAATCGCGGGGTTGAAGGATTCCTCGAGCTGCGAACAGCATTCGAGGCAAACCTTGGTGCAGGGCGTGCAGCTTTACGAAAATTCTACGAGTATGCCTGCAAACGGACAGCAACCAAGCATCAACAATGGCAGGAGATCATCGCAGTGGGGGCACAACAGGCCACCGAAGGGTCGCTCACGCAAGTTCATCATCTACAACAAGGGAAGACTGATTATTTATTCCATAACGGCCATGCGTTGAGTCAGCCCACATCACAATCGACTCTTGGGTTTTGTGGACATCTAAATCGCTATTTCGATGCTGTGTCCCTACAGTTAGATGGCATCGCCGACGAATAACACACAGGCAACGTCTGAGGCATAACTGTCGGGCTAAGACGCTGCTTCGGTGTATGACGCTGGGTATTCGGCTGAATCTGCCAGGTGTGTGTCGAGTTTCATCGTCAAGTCGGAAACCACAGCCCGAACTTCCGGCAAGGCTACGATGTTGTTCCGTTCTTGAGGGTCCTTAGTGGCATCATAGAGTGCGACATCTGCCTCGGCCTCATCAACGGGCCGCCCATCGATCCGTGTGTTGCGGTCGAGGCGATAGCGGTCTGTACGGATACAACTGCGCCGAGGCCAACCACGATTATCGATATAGCGCCCGTAAAATAGGTTCGAGAACGCGGTGCTACCCGGAAAGCCAAAGCCTATTGTGCCGAATACGGCGTGTGGGGCTGGGTCGGCGAATAAATCCCTGCCCTTAAACTGTGCCGGTGGCGCAATGTCTGTTAGTGCAAACAGCGTGCGCGCGAGGTCCAGGCTCTCGCATATGTCGTTACGCACACCACCTGCCGCCAATGTGCCAGCCCACTGTATGATCCGTGGCACACGGTGCGACTCGACGGCAAACGTCTGTTTGCCGTGCCGCCCATCATCACCCAACGAGTTACCATGATCGGCGTCGAAAACAATGATCGTGTTTGTAAGTTGATCGCGGCGGCGCAACGCTGCAAGTATTTGCCCCACCTGCGAGTCCAACCACGCGACCAGACCGTAGTAATACGCCTGAGTTCGCTGCCGCGCTCCTGGGGAGAGCTGGCAAATACCCGCAATCCGAGCGAACTGCTGTTCGAACTGGCTTAGCTGTGGGTTGATTGTGCAGGTAGGGTCGAAAATCTGTGGATCATACAATCTGTCGTAGGGCGGCGGTGGCAGCACAGGTGTGTGCGGCTGAAGGTAAGACACCCGCATAAAGTAGGGCGCTTCAGCAGCTTCGATCCACTGCACGGCATTGTTTGTCACCTGCTCAGCCGGATAGGGGATAGTGGCCGGGAAGCTCCCTCCCCAGATCATCTCTGCGCGTTCTGGCCCCAGTGGCCCAATGTCACAGAGTTCGATCGCGCTCCGCTGGGTGAAAAAACTCGCCATGCTGCCGCCCGCCGGATCATGGACATCCCACTTCATCATCGCTTGGTTGACGTGAACCTTGCCGAAGTTGACCGTCCGATAGCCGTTGGCGGCAAAAACCTCTGGCAGTGTGTGCGGTATCGGGTCCATCACGAAATTCGGCCAGGTCGCCTCATTATGGTAGATGCCCGTGTCTTTGGGGTAGAGGCCCGTCAGGACACTGGTCCGCGAGGCCACACACACCGGTGAGTTACAATAACAGCGCTCGAACAGGGTTCCATTGGCGGCGATGGTATCGATATGCGGTGTTTGTGGCTCGAACTGCCGGTTGCCGTAACACCCCAGGGCATCGGCACGCAGTTCATCGCAATATATCCAGATGATGTTGGGCATGTTAGTCGCCTGTGTTGAACATGGCCGTGGCATTACCAAACTGTTGTTGTAGCCGGGTATGTAGAGCCACCGACATCGCACGCGGTTGGATATTTGCCTGGGTTTGTTCCGGTGTTTTTGCACCGATAATCGCGGTGGACACCTGCGGGTGCCCCAGCGCAAACGCAATTGCCAGGGCCGCTGTCGACGGATAGCCAGACGCACCGGCAATTTGTTCGACGTCCGCAACCCGTTCGAAGATACGCGCCAGGCGTGCCTCCCCCCACCGCGAACGGTGATCGCTGGCCGCGAAAACGTGCCCCGGTGGGTACTTCCCGGTGAGGAAGCCACTTTCCAGAACCGTTCGTGCTACGATCCCGACCCCGGCGGCTGCCGCTTCATCGAAAACAGCCTGCATTCGCTGGCGAAACAAACTGTAGATCACCTGTAGCGCGTCGACGCGCCCCGTCGCGATGTACGTTCGGCACAGCGCAATCGTATCGTCGGTGACATCCGGCCCCTTGATGGAGGCACCAATGGCACGAATTTTACCGCTGTGTTTGTGAGCGTCGAGGGCGTCCAACGCTGCCTCGATCTCCGCTGTGGTCTCCGGAGGAATGTGTAGATAATACAGATCGATGTAGTCCGTTTGGAGCTGGCGCAGCGAGCTTTCGAGGTCGGCGGTGACTTCTGGGGCGGTAGTCGCCTTGGTTTTGCTCGCGACGTAAACGGCATCACGACGGCCACGGATGACCTCACCTACCCACTGTTCACTCTCGGCGTACGCACGAGCCGTGTCGATGAAGTTCCCCCCGCTATCGAGGTAGGTCCGAATCGTTTCCTGCGGATCATCGACGGTGCCATAGTGCTTGCCACCCACCGCCCACGCACCAAACCCAATTTCGCTAATCTCGAAGCCTGTCCTGCCCAGTGTGCGTGTTGGAATCACGATTACCTCACGCTCTGGCTTCAGCGTCTGTTACTGAGACTTGCGGATTACCTGGGCGCACCGGCGCATCCACGATGGTCGGTAAGGCTTCACCCGCATTGGCCATCCGTTTGAGCAGACGCTGCTTCAGGATGTCGCTAACATCACGGTGCGTCTCCAGGCCGATGAGATTGTTGAGTTCGTGTGGGTCTGCCAGCAGGTCATACAGATGACATTCGTCATAGGTATCACTTTCGCTGACTTCGTAGCCATCTAGCCCTTTCGCCACCACACCATATTTCCACCGTTGGGTGCGAATCCCACGCCCGACTTCGGCTTCACTTGTCTGCAAAAAAACGTCATCAGGCAAATCTGCCTGTTTGCCGTGCAACAATGGCAAGATCGAACGCCCCTGCATCTGGTCGGGTATAGGCAGTCCGGCGGCATCCAACAATGTCGGTGGCAGGTCGATCAGGCTGACCATCTGGCGCACCTGTCCGCCACCATCGAACCCCGGCCCCTGAATGGCTGTGGGTACTCGGATCGAGCTTTCGTGGATCGACCGCTTGTACTCGTTATTGCGGGTCATGAAGTGATTGCCGTGATCGGATGAAAACATCACAATCGTGTTGTCGTTTAGCCCAAGGCTCTTGAGCGCATCCAGCAGGCGGCCAAATGCCTCGTCAAGGCGTTTAACCATCCCCAGGTAGCCGCCCATCTGCTTATGAGCATTGCCTCGAAGCGCCGCGAGGTCTGGGGGCATCCAGGTGCCGTCGAAGCGGTTGGCATACACATCTGGCGGCGGATAATCATCGCGTCGGTTTTGTTGATGTGGTTCAACGAACGATACGAATAGGAAGAATGGGCGCGCCTTGTTCTCATCGATATAGCGAATTGCCGCGTCCGTGAGGGCGTCGGCACGATACCCAGGCAGGTGTACAGGTTGCGCGTCACGATCGTAGACGGTGGTCTGGTAAGCGTCGGAGGTAAACTCCAGGATGTTGGACGCCAGCCAGTAGTCGTAACCGCCTCGCTCTGCTGCCGGTACAGGGGCGTGTTCGTCTGCCGCCAGGTGCCACTTCCCAATGTAACCCGTTTCGTAGCCAGCCTCCCCAAAGTAATGCGCCAGTGTTCGTGCGTCATCGGGTAACGGTATCCCGTTCTTGAAGCAGCCGGTCTGCGTGGCATACATGCCCGTCTGTATACAGGAACGGGCCGGGCCGCAGAGCGGTTGGCACGAAAAGGATTGCCTCAGGTGGGTTCCAGCCTGCGCAAATTGATCGAAATTCGGTGTGAGCTGGAGGGAATTCCCGTGAATGCCCATCGTATCCCAGCGCTGCTGGTCGGTAAAAAAGACGATGACGTTTGGATTTTTCGTGCTCATAATAAGTTAGTCTCGATGCCTTAGTCGTATAAATGGCAGGCGACCCACTGTCCCTGCTCATTAACTTTCAACTCGGGTTCTACGTCATAACACACATCCATAACCTGGGGGCAGCGCGTGCAGAAGTTACACCCTTTCGGTGGATAGGCAGGGCTTGGGATTTCTCCGGTGGCCATGTCTTCCAGGGGGGGCAGGTCCTCATCAGGGTTCGGTGTAGGAACCGCTTTCAGTAGCGCCTGTGTGTACGGATGCTGCGGATGCTTGGTGATGGCTTCACTACTCCCAAATTCCACGATCTTGCCCAGGTACATCACGGCAATCTCATCGCTGATGTGCTGGACCATCGCCAGGTCGTGGGCAATAAACAGGTACGTCAGGCCGAGCCGTTCGCCCAGGTCGATGAACAAGTTGACGACCTGCGCCTGGATCGACACATCCAGGGCTGCAATCGGCTCATCGCAGACGATGAACAGCGGGTCCACCGCCAGTGCCCGCGCGATCCCGATTCGCTGGCGCTGACCGCCAGAAAACTGGCTCGGGTAGCGGTTGGAAGTTGTCGGGTCTAGCCCAACAGCCTCCATCAAATCGTAGACACGTGTTTCGCGTTCGGCCTCGCTAGGGTACAGCCGATGCACGATCAGCGGCTCCATGATGAGTTCTTTGGCCGTCATCCGCTCATTCAGCGATGAGAAGGGATCCTGGTAGACCATCTGGAATTGGCGACGCGCCCGCCGCAGCGCGTCGCCCTTTAGCTGTGTGAGGTCTTGCCCGTCGAACAGCACTTCCCCGCTGGTCGGGCGGGTCAGTTGTAAAATCGCACGGCCCGTCGTCGATTTTCCGCACCCAGATTCGCCGACAAGACCGAGCGTGGTGCCCCGCCGAATATTCAGCGAGATGCCGTCTACCGCGCGCACAGCCCCCACCTGCCGCTTAATGAACAGCCCGCGCTTGATGGGGAAATGAACGCGAAGGTCATTGATCTGTACAAGGTAATCGTTGTTCATGGTGTGTTCCTAGTGTGCGCGGCTGCCGTCGGTTGGGTTTGTGTATCCACCCAGCAGGCCTTACGGTGGCCAGTCGTGGCAACGTTCATAAGCGGTGGATCATCCGTTTTGCACCGCTCGATGCGGTAGCCACACCGATCGTAGAAGGGACACCCAGGTGGCAGGTTCGTCAGGCTGGGGGGCGCGCCTTCGATCGACTTCAGGCGTCCCTGCCCCTGAGGGGTCATCGTGGGTAGCGATGCCAACAGCCCTATGGAGTAGGGATGGCGCGGTTCCTGGTAGAACGCATGCACGCCGGCCTCCTCCACGATCCGCCCGGCATACATCACAATCACTCGATCCACCAATTTCGAAACGACGCCGAGGTCGTGCGTAATCCAGATGATCGACATGTCGATTTCGCTGCGCAACTGCTTGATTAACCTGAGAATTTGTGCCTGTACGGTAACATCCAACGCCGTCGTCGGCTCATCGGCGATGAGCAGTTTGGGATTGCAACTAATGCCGATGGCAATCATCACCCGCTGGCGCATCCCGCCCGAAAACTCGAATGGATAGTTATCCAACCGTTCCGCTGGAGCCGGGATACCTACCAGCTTGAGCAGATCGATGGCCCGGGACCTGGCCTGCTGACGGGTCAGCTTCTCGTGGATTTGGAGTGGCTCGGTAATCTGGCGACCAATGGGTATAATCGGGTTCAGTGAGGAAAGCGGATCCTGGAAAATCATCCCGATTTCGTTGCCTCGAATCTGACGAAGCTGGCGCCGACTCATCTGGAGCAGGTTACGCCCTTCGAACAGCACGTCGCCCTGCGGGATGTGGGCGGGAGGCATCGGCAGCAGCTTTTGCAACGCTAATACGCTCACGCTTTTGCCAGACCCACTTTCGCCGACAATGGCCAACACCTCGCCCTTTTCCAGGTCGTATGAAACACCGTTGACCGCCTGCACAACCCCCTGTTTGGTGTGGAAGGCAACGTGCAAATCTCTCACTTGTAACAATAGCGACATAGCGGCTGCCCCCTACCGTTCAGATTTATGCGGGTCGAGCACATCCCGCAGCGTGTCAGTAATATTGTTGAGGCCAAACAGGAGCAGCGACAGGGCAATACCGGGGAAAACACTGTACCACCACGCATTTCGAAGGAACCCGCGTCCCTCACTCAGCATCCGTCCCCAGGAAGGGTCCGGTGGTTGGATGCCCAACCCAATGAACGACAATGCGGATTCCACAAGTACCGCAAACGCCATCGCCAGGCTAATCTCCACCAAAATCGGCCCCAGGATATTGGGGAGTATGTGCCGGGCGATGATGCGCCAATCGCTGGCACCAATGCAGCGCGCGTTCGAAACATAGGCGGACTCCCGCTCCACGAGCACGCTGCCACGCACCAACCGCGCAAACCGTGGGATGTTGAGGATCGCAATGGCATAGGCGACGTTGATCGCATCGGTGCCGATGATCACAATGATGGCGATGCCGACGAGGATCGCCGGGAAAGCTAACAGGACATCGGTCACCCGCATGATGAGGGTATCCGCCCAACCACCAAAGTGACCGGCGATCACACCGAAAAAGATGCCGACCGACGCCCCTAACCCGACCGACACTGTCGCCACCATCAGCGAGATGCGTGCGCCGTATATCAGGCGGCTTAGGATGTCGCGCCCAAACTCGTCGGTGCCTAGCAGGTAGCCATCGCCAGGCGCAGCAAGTTCGTCTCCCCAAAATTGTTCGATTGGGTCGTGCGGGGCAAAAACAGGGGCGAATATCGCCAGGATAACGATGCCACCAACCAGGCAGACACCCAACAAGCCCATCGGTCTGGTGACGAGTTCGCGCAGCACACGCAGCGCCTGGCTTTGTTTGGCTGCTACCTGGCGTGTTGCGGTCGTTTCGCGTTCCTTGGCCAGTGTCACGCTTTAACTCTCCAATCGAACGCGGGGGTCAACAATGCCATAGGCGATGTCCGTTAGTAAATTTACCAACACGAAGAACAGCGCCATCACCAAAAACACCCCCTGCGCGACGGTGTAGTCGCGTCCGTTGATCGCATCCAGCAGCATTCGGCCCAGTCCCGGCCATGCAAACACGGTTTCCACGATCACCGCGCCACCCAGCAGGCGACCCAACGTCAGCCCCAGAATCGTCAATATGGTAATGAACGCATTCGGGAAAGCATGAATCCAGACGACACTCAACTCACCAACGCCCTTAGCGCGTGCCGTCCGCAGGTAACTCATATTCAGGATGTCCAGCAGTGCGGACCGCACATAGCGAAACATGACGTTTCCCTCACGAATGCCCAGGATAATCGCCGGGAGAATTAACGTCCGCGTGGCAGCAACCGGGTCATCCGCAAAGCTCACGCGCCCGCCGGGGGGCAGCCAGTCCAGCGTGACCGCGAAAAACAAAATGAACAGAATCGCCATCCAGAAGTTCGGCACCGAAAGCAGCAATGAATTGACCGAATTAATCGTGTGGCCAACCCAGTGATCGCTCAGCACAGCCGCCGTCACCCCGAACGGCACCGCAATCACCAGGGCGACAATGATCCCGGCAGTGGCAAGCTGAAAGGTGGCCGGAATTCGTTGCGAAATCAACTCCAGGACCGAACGCCCCGTCCGGTAGGATGTACCGAGATCACCCTGCAGCAGGTTGCTCACCCAGATGCCATACTGGATGTACAGGGGGCGGTCCAACCCCATGGCAGCACGCACCGCCTCGATCTCCTCTTCGGTTGCATCGGACCCCGCAGACATTTCTGCCGGGTCGCCGGGGATGAGATGCAGTAGCAAAAAGATAAATACTGTGGATACCAGCAAGACTGGAATCGCCTGCAAAACCCTGTACAAAATATAGCGAAGCATTGTGGAATTGCCTCATATTTTTGTGGTGTGCCGGTAAGCCGCACCCGGCACACACACTATTAGCTGTATTCAGTAGGACCTTAGCCGTCCAGGCTCATTTCGCTGTACAGCGGCCAGTCGAAGGTATTGTATACCAGCCCGTTGACGCCGCCATCCGTGACCCAGAAAGAGGGCTTGCTGGTAAAGTTCATTACGAAGCACTCATCCAGGATCAACTCGGTTACCTGATTGTAGAGTTCGGCTTGTTCGTCTGGGTCTGTGGCGACGAGGATCGCGTCGATGAGGCGTTGATATTCCTCAGACTCAAAGTGAGAGCCGTTATCCGGCATGCGATAGGGCTTGTTGTTCAGCAGGAGCGTCCCAGGAGACAGGTTACTGTTGCCGTGCTGGCCAATCCACAGTTCCGAAAACTCGCCCGCGCGGTTGAAGTCCATCCAGTCAGCGGGGTCCAGGGGTTCCAACATCAGGTTGACGCCAATCTGTGCGAACGCATCCTGCATGAACACCGCCATCGCCTCGTCTTCGGCGAAGGCCAGGTCATACTGCAAAATCAGCTCGACCCCCGGTTCGACCCCGGCTTCCGCCATCAGCGAGCGTGCCCGGTCGAGGTCCAACCGGTAGCGTTGGTCCTGCTCGGCGTCATAGGCGGGTGAGCTGGGTGCCCATGGAATACAAGTGGCGGATACCAGCCCGAGCTTGTACACATTGGCGAAACGCTCCCGTGGAATGGCCCAGTTCAGGGCCTGCCGGAAGAGTTTGTTGTCCATCGGAGCCTTGTCCACCCGGCAGCCCAGGTAAGTCTTGAGGTACTGGCTCACGCTGGGGATGACTTCAACGCCCTCGGCAGTCTGTAGCGCTTCGAGTTCTTGATAGGATGGGTTGAGGATCATATCGACAGAACCGGCTTGCAGGTTCAGCAGCATCGCTTCCTGATCGGGCACGACGAGGATCTCGATCGACTCGATGGCGGGTGTTTCTCCCCAGTAATCCGGGTTACGGTCGAAGATGACCTGGTTGCCGGGGTCCCACTCGCGGAGGGCGAATGGCCCGGTGCCTGCATAAGCCTCACCCGCTTCCAGATCGGCGATGGACGCCGGGTCCATAATATTGAACGTATCCAGGGAGTCGAAGAAAATAGAGGTTGGGTTCTCCAGGCGGATGACCAGCGTATGGGTGTCGGTCGCCTCGAATTCGGTAAAGAGCAGGAACGGCCCCCGGAGTTGCGAACTGGTCGCCGGGTCGCGCACCCGCTCGATATTCCAGACAACCGCCTCGGCTGTCAGCGGGTTGCCAGTGTGGAACACGACATCGTCGCGAAGCTGGAAGGTGATTTCGGTGAAGTCATCGTTCCATTCCCACGACTGCGCCAGATGGGGCTGCGGTTGCAGGTTCTCATCGTAGCGGATGAGCGTGTCCATGGCTGCCTGGTAGATGAGGCTGCCGTTGACGGTCTGGTTATGTGGGTTATCGAGCGGGGGGGGCACAACCGTAGCAATCCGCAGCGTGCCGCTTCCCTGGAAAAGGGCTGTGGCCTGGGCGAGGTTGAAGCGTTGGGTTGTGGCCGCACCAGAAAATGCCAGCACACTACCTGCGCCTACAGCCTTTAAAAAACTACGACGGGAAAGTTTATGTTGAGCTTTCATGTTTTTCCTTTCAAGAACGAGTAAATTATTAATGTCATCATCAAGAAGGTTGTCCTTCTTGGCCTTACGCAGATTCACGTATCTTCAACGCCCATTTCCGTATCCTTCGCCGCCCACTCAGGGGTACCTCCGCCGCGAGCCGACTGAAAAGCAAGTCCGTCACATCATCGAGATTACGGGATTTTGGCCCAATCGTCGTGAGCGATGGCTTGTGCCGCTCGCCCTCCAAGATGTCGCCTGCGCCAATCACCGCCACATCTTGCGGCACCCGCAGCCCTATGTCACGTACTGCGCGGATCGCACTAAGTGCGGCGGCATCCGTGCAGGCAAAAATGGCGGAGGGCGGCTGTGACATGGTTAGCAGGCGGGTTGTCTGGTCGTAGGCTTGCTCGCGCGTGGCGACCCCCTCGGTGATGAGCGTCTTGTCGACGGTGATGCCATTCGCTTCTAATGCCTGAATATAGCTCTTGTACCGTGGGTGATAGAGGCCATCCGCCAGCTTTAGCGGCAGCACGCCAATTCGTTGATGCGCCTGCCCAACCAGATACTTCACCGCTTCGTGGGCAGCGTCGGCGCTGGAGTTCGCGAAAACATCGAATGCCTCGCCAAGGAGCCAGTTGCTGAACGCCACAACCGCCACCCCTGAGTTGGCAAGTGTTTCGAGATGTTCTCGCAACACATCATTGCTTTCCCGTTCAAGCAGTATCATCAGCCCATCTGCCAGCCCGCTTTGCATCTGGCGTATGACGCGTAATTCCCCGTCAAAATCGCGACTGATCGTCAGGATTAAGTGAAAGCCACGTCTTTCGGCGGTATCCTGCAATGTACTGGCCAGTTGGTCGTATTTTGGAACGCTGATGCGGGGTAATGAGAGGCAGAGGCGTGCGGTGGCGCTTTTGCGCAGGTTCTGAGCGGCAACATTTGGGACATAGTGCAGCTCACGCACCGCCTGCATCACACGTTCGCGGGTTTCATCGCTGATGCGATCCGGTCCGTTCTTGCGTCCGTTTAACACATAGGACACCGTAACCGAGGAAACCCCAGCCCTGCGAGCGACATCTTTGAGGGTTGTGCGTTTGCCGTTAGCCATCGCGGGTTTATCGTTTAACCATAATTTGTAATCGAGTGTATAGCGACACGACTGGGCTGTCAAGCAGTTCGCACATCCAACACGGAATTGAATTGAGGGGTAAGGGTTAAAAGGTAAGAGCTAGCTTTGGGTAAGTTATATTTCGTAATTAATGGGGATTTGAGCGTAGCTTTGGCTGTTTGGCAGGATACTATTGCGTTTATAACCCAATTTCACACCTAAACCCGCAAAACATTACGGTAGATTTCTAAGCCAAAATCGGCTCTAAGGGATTAACCGGTTCGCAAGTTATGCTCGACGCGGAAAAAGCGCGTCGCCAGTTCGCGATTAAAATCGGTCTTGACGAAGAAAACGTTCAAATAGATACGTCGAGATATTCAAGTCGCCTACTGCGGGTTCAATGGCGTGCTGGGTGTCGGATTACTGTTGCTGCTGAGACGGGAACTGCGGTGCTGGTTGAGGCGCGTCACAGACAGGGCTGGAGAGTTCGACGTCCGCGCCACTGGAAACCAAAGTCCACTCATGATTGTGAGCTGTGTTGCAGTCAGGTGACTGACTTTGCAACTGTTTAGCGGGCGCCGGATAAACCATCCGACGATGTCACATTTTTGCCACATTGTTGTCCTCAGGGCGTCACACCCTGCTGCGAGACTGATCGTGCATGACATGAAAAGTCAAAGGAGCAATGTAATGCGCAACACCAGACAACTTCTGCTGTACATGATGATCGTACTCCTCGCTGGTTTCAGCACTTTGCCGACCTATGCACAGGACGGCGACGACCTGCCGACCTGCGACCGGGATAGCTACCTGAGAATCTTGCAGGAACTGTACCCCGGCACCACGCGCAATGAGGCTGATATGGGCTATGTGTTGCCAGAAGGCACGCCGCCCGATGTTACCCTGCCCACACGCGCGATGGAGGACGGGGAAGTCGTGGTCCGGGATGCGGATGGCACGGTTTTGAACCGCTGTATTGTCGCCCCACCCCCTGCTGCGCTGACGGCATTAACCGAAGGCACGCTGACGTTGGATGACGACACGCTTGTCGTTGCTGACGCGGACGGTGCCACACGCCTGACTATCGAGAGCGCGGCGACATTGCCGCCAACTGACCTCTCCGAACAATTTGCTGTGTTTTACGCTGGCGCATTTGGGGTGGATACGGCAACGAACTCCGCCTATGAACCTGTGGCATCGGCAACGATGTTGCTGACAGACC
>CAYSVE010000069.1:0-13695 GCA_964434365.1 uncultured Anaerolineaceae bacterium
CTTCGCGCCGACGACTGTCATCACTACCGTAGAGGGCCGAGCTATGACGCTCGCGCACCACGCGGAAGGGCAGTCGGCGTTCGTACTTGAGGCCGTTGTAGTATTCGTCAGGTTGGGGCGTCAGCAGCACATGATAGCGTCCGCTGGGCACGGCATCGGCACGGTTGAGGGTGATGCTACGGTCGTCGGCATCGAGCATTTTACGGGCTTCGGCATAGGTGCGCCCGCTCTCGTGTTGCATCTGTGCCCAAACATTGGTCCGCTCATCGAAGCCCTGCGGCCAATTGACGACCACCCGCGCCCCGTCGGCATAGATGTCACGGTCGAGGGTGGCGAAGTCGAACACCCGCTCGAACTTCTGGCGGCGGTCGGGCCGCTCCACTTTGGTAGGAATTTGCACCGTTACCGCGTCGGTGCTGCCATCGACACGCACCGCAAACACACCGCTTGTGGGCAAAAACAAATCATGAGTCCCAGGTTCAAGGGTTACCGGACTATCAAGGCCTACGTATTGACCTGGGTGCAACGTCACACGTTCATCAATCAGCAATCGAGCAAACACCGTGCCGTCAACGTACAACCGATGAGAAAGATCGGCACGCGCATACTGCCACTTGTGAGTATTTCCATCGACGGTGATCTCCGCATTTTCGTACGGCATATCGCGTTGTGCGTCGGGTCGAAGGGAAGCTGGCATCGTCAGCCAGTTGTGGATGTACCCGGCCACGAGTGGGTACGACAAGAACTTGATCTCACTCATTCGAACGGTAGCTCCACAGTCGGTACCGGGTAATGATTTTCGGGCGCGGGGTGCAACCGCATGAGTTCGCCGCGCACGAGCCAGTGCAGGAGTTCGGTGCGCAGTCGCCGCACCACGTCAGGGTGTTCTGCGGCGATGTTGCGCGTTTCGTGGGGGTCATCGCCCAGGTGATACAACTCCTCATCGAGCCGTTCGCCACCCACCAGGGTGTAGATGTACTTCCACGCGCCCTGCCGCACCATCTTCGTAACGGAGCTGTGCACGCCGAGTTCCTTCGGCAAATGCACCGATTGCTCCGCCTCGCAGAACAGAAACTCCCGCCACGGTGTCTCTGCATCGTCGATGACCGGCACGAGGCTTCGCCCCTCGATACGCAGGTCGGACGGGGTTGTGTTCGTCATGTCGAGCACGGTCGGCATCAAGTCGAGGTGGCTGACGAGTTGCGAGCGTGTCTCACCCTGTGGCACCCCTGCCCCCGCCACGATCAACGGCACATGAACCGCCGCTTCGTAGAGAAATGTCTTCTCGCGCAGGCCATGGTCGAACATCAGGTCGCCGTGATCGGATGTGAAGAAGACCGTCGTATTCTTCCACAGGTCGAGTTCATCGAGCGTGGCCATCAGCTTACCGATGTTCTGGTCGACGAGCTTTAGCGAGGCGTACACCCCCGCGCGATATTCGTGCTTTTTATCACCGCCGATGTTTTCCGCCCACAACGCAGCACGCACCTGTTGCTTCAAATCGGTCGCGTTGGGATCGCCCGCATTTATTGCAGGGATCGGCCTCTGGATGAATTCGTCCAGTAGCTCAGGTTTCACACTACCCGGCCCGTGCGGCTCCACAAACGAACACGTGATGAAAAACGGCTCATCCGCAACAGCATACCGGCGCAGCATGTCCTCGGTGGTGCGCCCGGTCCAGTGCACTTTGAGTGCATCCTCAGGAAGCGCATCGGGCGAAATCTGAGCCTTTACCACCGGCCAAGGCTGCGATAAATCGACGAGGCCGCGCTCCACGAGATGGCGCATATAGGCATCATCCTCGCCAAGTTCGCGCGTGAGATGACTATCAATCGTGAGGTGAATGTCGTGGCAGCCCAGATCGTCGTTCGAGGGCCACCAGTGCGTTTTGCCGACCCAGCCCACGTTGTAACCCGCGTCCGCGAGCAATTCCGTCAGCAATGGCGGGCACGGATTCAGCGGCATTTTCATGTGGACGGTTTTGCCGTGTGTGTGCGCATACAGCCCCGTGAGCATTGACGCACGCGCCGGGATACACGGCGTCGCCGCGCAATATGCGTTCTCGAAGCGGATGCCCCGTTGCGCCAGTTTATCCACATTGGGTGAGGCCCCCACCGGATTGCCGTAGCAGCCAACATGCTGCGCCCCGATCATATCGGCGCAAATGATGAGGATGTTACGCACGTGCTGCTGCTCCATCGACCCCTGCCAGCGAGAGTTCATCGGCGTAGTGACAGCTCACGGTGTGCCCCGGCACGACTTCTCGCGTTTCCGGCACCTCGGTGCGACAGCGCTTGCCGTCGCTAAATGGGCAGCGCGGGTGAAACGGACAACCGCTCGGCACCGAAAATGGATCGGGGATCGAACCTTCGATCGCACTCAGGCGACCATCGGCGTGTTTTTGCCCCAGTCGTGGAATCGAGTGCAGCAGCGCATGGGTATAAGGGTGCTTCGGCTCGTAGAAGATCGTATCGACATCAGCGGCTTCGACCACTTTACCCAGGTACATCACGATGACATACTCCGTCATCTGCGCGATGACACCCAGGTCGTGCGTGATAAACATAATCGCCATACCGAACTCGGCCTGCAAGCGCTTCATCAGCGCGAGAATTTGCGCCTGCGTCGTCACATCGAGCGCAGTCGTCGGCTCATCGGCGATGAGCAAACGCGGCGAACACGACAGCGCCATCGCGATCATCGCCCGTTGGCGCATCCCCCCGCTAAGTTGATGCGGATAGCGGTCGATGACCGTTTCGGCGCGGGGCATGCCCACTAGCTTAAGCATATCGATGGTTTGCGCGCGCGCCTGTTTTTCATCGACGCCCTTGTGTAGCGTAATCACCTCGTTGATCTGGTTGCCGATCGTGTGCACCGGGCTAAGCGAGGTCATCGGCTCCTGAAACACCATCGAAATTTCAGCACCGCGTATGCTACGAATTTCGGTACCGCGCGGGTCGAGTGTCGCAAGGTCGATGGTGTCACCGTCTGCGCGCTGATAGTGAATCTCACCATCCACGACGCGGCCCGGTGTCGGCACGATACGCAGCACCGAGCGCGACATCACCGACTTTCCGCAGCCGCTCTCCCCGACGATGCCGAGCGTTTGCCCGCCATACAGCGTAAAGCTCGCACCATCCACGGCACGGACGGTGCCTTGCTCTAATTCGAAGTGCGTCCGCAGATTTTTGACTTCCAGTAAGGGTTGTTCTAGTGTCATCGTTATGTCCGGTTCAGTTGTAGACGCCTTGCAGGTCGAGTTCTTCGGCGAAGTGGCAGGCTGTGTAGTGCCCCGGTGTCACCTCGCGGAGGGCGGGCGTTTCCGCTTTGCAACGATCTTTCGCATACGGGCAGCGTGGGTGAAAATAGCATCCACTTGGCGGGTTCGAGGCGTCTGCTACAGCCCCCTCCAGGACGATGGGGGTTTGCTTCGCACGCGGGTCCGGCTTCGGCACCGCGCCCATGAGCGCCTCGGTGTATGGGTGCAACGGGTTGCGATACAGGTCGTCGGTCTCGGCCATTTCGACGACTTTGCCCACGTACATCACAGCGACGCGATCGGAGATATGCTCGACGACGCTCAAATCGTGCGCGACGAACAAATACGTAAGGTCGTACTGCGCCTGTAGCTCCTGCAACAAGTTGAGTATTTGCGCCTGTACACTCACATCGAGCGCAGAGACCGGCTCGTCACAGACGATCAAACGCGGGTTGAGCGTGAGCGCCCGCGCGATACCGATGCGTTGCCGTTGGCCGCCGCTAAACGCATGTGGATAGCGCGTCATGTGCTCCGGGCGCAGGCCAACCTCCTTCAGCAGGCGCGCCACACGCTGTTTGATTTCGCGGCCATTTGCCAGGCGATTCACGACAAGCGGCTCGCCGACAAGCTGCAACAGCGTCATGCGTGGGTTGAGCGAACTATACGGGTCTTGAAAAATCATCTGGATTTGCTGGCGATAGTCGCGCAAATCGCGCTCCGTCAGGCCAGCGAGGTCGGTGTAATTTCCCTTAGTGTCATCCTCGTAGAACCGAATCTCGCCATTGGTCGGCTCGTAGGCACGAACGATACACCGCCCGAGCGTGGTTTTTCCGCAGCCGCTCTCGCCGACGAGGCCGAGCGTCTCCCCTTTGTTGATGGTGAAGCTCACATCATCGACGGCTTTGACGCTGCCCGTCTGCCGGGAGAGGAACCCTTTCTTCACCGGGAAGTGCTTCTTCAGGTTGCGCACGTCGAGGATCATCTGATCGGTCTTGGTCATCGTGGGTGTGGTCATCAATGTCTCCCTTAGATGTTCGCAAACGGGTCGGCGGCGTCGCGTGCGCCATCGCCCACAAAGTTGAAGGCCAACACCACCGCGATGATCGCCAACGCCGGGCCGATCCACAACCACGGGTAAAACTGCACCACGATGTTCTTCTGGGCTTCTTGCAGCAGCACGCCCCAGCTAATCGTCGGCGGGTTGAGGCCGATCCCAAGGAAGCTCAGCGCTGTTTCTGCGAGGATGATGCTTGGCACGGCCAGCGTAATATTCACAATGGCGTAGCTGAGAATACTCGGGATGAGGTGCCGCCAGATGATGCGCCATCGTCCACAGCCGTACAAGCGGGCGGCCATCACGAAATCCTGCTCGCGCACGGCCAGGAACTTACCACGGGCCACCCGCGCGGTGCTCGTCCACGAAATAAACGATAGCACAATGAGAATCGCAAAATACTGCTGCACAGGTTTCCAATCGCGCGGGATGGCCGCCGCGAGGCCCATCCACAGCGGGATCGACGGAATCGACACCAGCGCCTCAATAATGCGTTGAATCACGCTATCCACCCAGCCACCGTACAACCCCGAAACACCACCGATAATCAGCCCAAGGATGAGGCTGAGGAACACCGAAATCAGGCCCACAGAAAGCGAAATCTGCGAGCCGTAAAGCAGGCGGCTGAGCATATCGCGCCCCAGGTCATCGGTACCAAATAGATTGACAAAGCCCTCTTCGATGCCGAACAGGCGCACATTCCACTCGAAGAGACCAAGCACCTCGTAGGGTTCGCCGCGTACGAATAAATTGATGGGCCGTATATCTTCGGTATCCGGTGTGTAAATAGGCCGTAACGACGCCACATCGCGCGTCATCGTGGTGCCATACACAAATGGACGACGGATATTGCCCTCGCTATCGATGATACGAATCATCATCGGGGGGGCATACAGGTTGTTCGAGCGCTCCAAAGGCGGGTATGGCGAGAAAAACCCCGGAAACAACGCCACGAAGTACGCGCTCAACAGGAAGAGGGCCGAACCAACGGCCACCCGATGCCGCCGAAAACGCCACCACATCAACCGTAACGGCGATACGACTTCGACTGGTTTTTCGGCAACGGGTTCTTCGTAGGGTTGGCCGGTCGGGCCAACCATTTCGATGTTTGTATCCATAGTGCGTCACCTATTCGAAGCGTATGCGGGGATCGGCCCAGACGAGCAGAATATCCGAGATGAATGTGCCGATGACCGTCAAAAAGCTAAGCAGCAGTACGATCGTGCCTGCGAGCAGCATATCCTGCGACAACAACGCGTTGAGGAGTAGTGGCCCGGTCGTCGGTAGGCTGAGCACGATGGACACAATCGCCTGACCACTGATCAGCGCGGGGAGGGTAAACCCGAGCGTACTAAGCACCGGGCTGAGCGCCACCCGCACCGGGTACTTGAAGATGAGTTGCATCTCGCTAAGGCCCTTCGCGCGTGCGGTTTCCACGTATGGCTGGTTCAACTCATCGAGCAGCATACCCCGCATCACACGGATGGTGCCCGCAGTCCCCGCCGTGCCGACTACGATTACAGGAATCCACAGGTTGGAGAGCAGATTGATCACCTTACCGAACGACCACGGCGCAAGCTCGTATTGCGGCGAGAACAACCCGCCCACATTCGCGTCGAAGTACTTCGAACCAAGGTACATCAGAATAATAGCGAACAGAAAGTTTGGGATGGCAAGGCCAGCAAAGCCGATGAACGAAAACACATAATCCCACACGGAGTACTGCCGTAGCGCGGAAAAAATGCCGATGGGTATCGCCAACAGATACACGAGAATCGTCGTCGGTATGGTGATAACAAGCGTCATCGGTAAGCGCTCGGCCAGCATCTCGGAGACGCGGCGCTCGTATTGCAACGACATGCCGAAATCGCCGCGCAACATACTGCCGATCCAGCGGAAATATTGCTCGTAGACGGGACGATCGAGGCCATATTGGCGGCGCATCGCCTCGATGGTTTCCAGCGAGACGGCCTCACCACCCGCAAAGTTTGTCACGTATGAGTCGACGAAGTCACCGGGGGGCAGTTGGATCACGATAAAGGCGATAATGCTGATGATGAAAACATTCAGCACAATTTGGATCGTGCGGTTGATGGTAAAGGATAACAATGCAGGTCTCTTTCGAAACAATAGTTACGGTGGTGCGGCACCACGAAGTAGCGCCGCACCACAGGTGCTTCTAAATTGCGGGTGTTGCCAGCCCTAAACGGCCCCGGCCCACTCACCGCCTTCGAAGTACGTTTGCTCGATCTGATATTGGTGGTTGCCCAGCCAGTCGAAGCTGGTGTAACCCTGCTCTGGGTAGTTGCGGAAGTTGCTACCGAGGATGACCGGAATCGGCACTTCGCCCACATCACCGATGTTCCAGAGGTTTTCGGCGTTCAGGCGCAAAATCTCCTGGCCAATCTCGATGCGGCGATCTTCATCCACGGTGACCTTCATCTCATCGAAGAGCGCTTGCACTCGCACAACAGCCTCGGGCGGTTGCTCGCCCTCGGTGCCGCCGCTGGCGTACCACTTCACCCACTCGATGCCCCACTGATTCCAGTCGGTCGGCAGGTGCGGGACGTGCCAAACGGGCGTGTGCGGGAACATCGCATCGGAGCACTTGTCGGCGATCCAGATACCCACTTCGATTTCATTGTTGTCGATGACCCCGCGGATGAGGTCACGCGCAATCGGGCGGATGTCGAGTTCCAAACCCACATCACCGAAGAACTCGCGCCATAGTTCGGCAACTTCTTCACTACCCGCCTGCCCCACCTGAATATCCAGGCGTAGCACGAGCGGCTCGCCGTCGGGGCGCATCCGCATCCCATCGCCGTTGCGCTCCAGGCCCATTTCGTCGAGCAGGGCGTTCGCGGTATCCGGGTCGTACTCGGTATCCTGCGTGACAAGCTCCTCGATGCGGAACTTCGACCCGCGAATCATCTGCACCTGCGATGGCACACCAAAGCCCTGATACACGACATTCGCGATGGTCTGGCGGTCCATCGCCAGCGAAAGCGCACGCTTGAAGCGGACATCGCCGAAGATTTCGCGCAGCACGGTATCCTGCGCGGTGTGGTTGAGCATCAGTGTGTGCTCGGCGGCGCGGCTGGTTTCCCATAGGCGCACGACATAGTTGCCGCCCTCGGCGTTTTCTTGGTAGAGCGGGAAGTTGGTGAAGGTCGTGTCGGTGTTGACATAGTTCAACTCGCCAGCGGCAATTGCAGCATCACGGCCTTCGGCAGTCTCGAAGTTGTTGATGATCACTTCGTTGATGTACGGAAGCTGGTTGCCCTCGGTATCGACCTTCCAGTAGTACGGGTTGCGGTCAGCGACCTGGATGTTGTTCTCCTTTGGGCGGCTAAGCCTGAACGGCAGCACCGTTGGGAAATCGAGATTGGTATCGGGCATGCCGTAGGTGTTATTGCTACGGTTCGCAATCAACTGCTCCCACGTTTCGAAGCCACCGTCGGCCAGTAACGCTTCGAGTTCGCCAGCATCGGCGAAATCGGGGTGGAACTGCTCAAGATAATGGCGCGGTAGCCAGCGCGTCATGTTGATGCCGATCCAGTGCGCGAGCAAGCCTGGCAGGTTCGCGTGTGGTTGATCCCAGGTGAGGGTGACGCTGGTGTCGCTGTTCTGGGTGAAGGACGGCAGTTGCCCACCGACACGGAACTCGTTGGCGCCGTTGGCCGGGAGGTTCGGGTTTTCCAACACGATACTGTGCCAGAAGGCAAACCCATTGGCATCGAACGGCGCACCGTCGGACCACTTCATCCCCTCGCGCAGGTTGAGTGTGAAGCTAGTACCATCCTCGGAGTATGCCCAGCTTTCGGCGATGTTCGGCTCGATCGTGCTGTCATCGCGCCCGATGCGCAGAATCGGCTCCGGCCCCCATGCAGAGCGCACCTGGAAACCACGATCCTGGAATGTCCCCGCACGCAGGCTACCACCATATACACCGACCGATTCCATCGGCTCGACGACAACCGGGTTCACCGGCAGGCGCTCTTCGACAGGCGGCAACGTGCCATCGGCAACGAGTGCGGCAAGTTCGGGCGCTTCGCTGTAGGCCGCCTGGCGGGCGGGTGCAGCGAAACCGGGCAACCCCTGGCTAAGGGCCGCAGCCCCAGCGGCTGCTCCGGCAGAAATCTTTAGAAATTGACGACGACTAATCTTCTTCGGCATGTTTTCCCCTTCAGAAACTTTTTTGGCTAAAGTGAGATATTTCTCCGGCTTGCGTGTTGTGCGTATCGTATCCTCCCGGTTCGGTATCACCGTAAACTCGCATATTCACACCAATCGGTGTGTGAACTGCCATTGGTCAGGGCGCGCTCTCGCGGATGATAAGCTGCTGCTTAATCGTCACCGGTTCGCCGGTTACTTCCTCATCGATGGCCTTGAGCAACAATGTGGTCATAAACTCACCGATGTTACGCCGGTCCACGCGGAGCGTCGTAAGGCGCGGCGCAATAAACGCCGCTAACGGAATATCGTCGAAACCGACGATAGTTATATCCTCTGGCACGCGTTTGCCGAGCGCCTTACACGCCTCGACAGCCCCCACTGCAACAAGGTCGTTGTGGCACAGCAATCCATCGACCCCAGGATGCGCCATCAGGAGACGTGTTGCGGCTTGCCGCCCCGGCTGGATATGTGACGGTACGGCGCGTTCGACGGGTGGCACCTCGTTCTGCACGGCATCGATGAAGCCACGTAGACGCGCCTGCGCGCTCGGCGACACATCTGCCCCGGCGATCATACCAAGCTGTTGGCAACCGTTCGCGTGCAAGTGTTCGACGGCGACGCGCGCACCTTCGACATCATCCATCATCACGACATTCGCAAATTCGGCGGGCACAGCCCGGTTGAAGACCACCGCCGCCGGGAACTTCGCCAACAGGGGCAAAAAGTCATCATCGGGTAGGCGCGAACTACAGATCATCACCCCATCGACTTGCTTGGCCTCTAGCAGGTTGAGGACTTCGCGCTCGCGAGCGAGGTCTTCCTGCGTATTACACAGGATGACGTTGTAGCCGTTCTGCCATGCGACCGTTTCGGCACCTGCGATAAGTTCCGCGAAAAACGGATTCGCGATGTCGGAGACGGTGACGCCGATCGTGTAGGTGCGCTCGGTTGTCAGGCTTTGGGCGATGTGGCTCGGCTGGTAGCCCAGGTCGTTGATGACCTGCATCACGCGTTGTCGCGTTTCTGGTTTGATGGATTCCTTGTTGTTGATCACCCGCGAGACCGTCATCGTGGAGACTTCGGCCCTCGCTGCAACGTCGGAGATCGTAACGCGTTTCTTTTTGCGTGCCATCGTAGAAAAAGACTCTTTTTGTTACCGCTAACATGAAAATAGCATAAGACAGGGGTGTTCGTCAACAAATCAAGGAGTCGACTTTCGGAGCGTGACTGAACCCGATATGATTTGCGAAAGTTAATTTCTGTAGGAAAAGAACCATGCAAAATGTCCCTGCTGTGTCCCTCAGTAGCAACGGCTACGATTTATCGACCGCTCCCAATCGCCTCGGTTGGCTTACCCCCTCCGACCCCACGACGCCGATCGACGAACTCCGCGAGCAGTACAAAGCACAGGGTTACCTCTGGCTAAGGGGTATCCTCAAACGCGATACCGTGCTGAGCTTCCGCCGCCGATACTTCGAGGCCTTTGCCGATACCGGCCTACTCAAAAACGGCACCGACCCGGTCGATGGCATCTACTCCGGTGGGCCGGTTGGTCGCGGACGCACACGCGGCGCGTGGGAGGTCGTGCGCTGGGCTGCCTACGAATCGTTCTGCCTTGCACCAGAAATCTGGCAGTTCTACGAGGCATTCCTCGGCGGGCCGGTGTACCTGCACAAACGGAAAATCGTCCGTGTGGGCAAACCCGGCGACGTAGGCTCCACCGGCGCACACTACGACCTCGTGTATCTGCGTGGGGGTACCGACCAACTATGCAGCAGTTGGATTCCCATCGGCGATACCCCGGTGGATATGGGTGGTCTGGTGTACCTCGAAGGCTCGGACGAATTTGGGCGGCAAAAAGAGGCGGGCTTTAGCAAGATGAACGCCGACTTACCCCCAGAGGAACGCATCAGCGCGTACAACCGCAACATGAAAGAGGGCTGGCTCTCGAAGAATTTAGCGTCTATGGCCGATGAACTCGACACACGGTGGCTCGCTGCGAACTACGACGCAGGCGATATGGTCGTGCATAGCCCGTACATCATCCATGCCTCCACACAGAACATCAACCCCGAGGGACGGATGCGCCTTTCGACGGATATTCGGTACCAACTTGTCGCCGATGACATCGACCAGCGATGGGGCAACCACTGGTCGCCAGACGACAACCTTTAGCAGTCGAAGATGTGCGCCAACCCGTCGATGAGTCGGTCGAAATCGTCGGCGGTGTTGTACCCCTGCACCGATACACGCACAAACTGCCTGCCGCCCCACTCCGTCAGCGGCACCTCCACCTTGAACTCGTGGTGCAGGCGATCTTGCACGGCGACGGGGTCGCAGGCGGGCAGTTCTGCGATGAACAACTGCACGAAGTTCTCCGGGGGCGAGGCAGCGGGCTTACCGAACAGGTCCATCAGCCGTTGACGACCGGCCAACGCGAGCGCGTGGCACTGCGCACGGACTGTCGTCCAATCGTGCGTTTGCTGAAACTCGATAGCAGCAGGGACTGTAAGGTACGCGGCCACATCGTCGGTGCCCTTCCATTGCAGGCGTCCCGTGGGCGTCTCCTCGCGGAGCATGCCCCAACTGACGATGAGTGGATACCAATGCGCCTGATGCTCGCGCCGGGCGTACATGAAGGCGGCGCTTTTCGGCGCGCACAGCCACTTGTGGAAGTTCCCCGTGTAGTAATCGGGGTCGATTGCGGTGAGGTCAAGCGGGCGCTGGCCAGGCACATGTGCACCATCTACCACAGTGAGGATGCCAGCCGCCCGGGCGCGTTGGCAAACTTGCGCGATAGGGAAGGTTAATGCGGTGGGCGAGGTAATGTGGCTGAGGAAAATCACTTTGGTGCGGTCAGTCACCCCAGCCCACAGCGTCTCGAGGAACGCCTCATCCGTGGTATAGGGCAATAGAATCGACACTTTTTCGTACGCTGCGCCCGCCTGTTCACAGACGTAAGTCCATGTCGCATCCATTGCGCCGTACTCATGATCGGTGGTGAGCACCTCATCGCCGGGTTGTAGGTCGATGGAACGCGCGATATAGTTGATGCCCACCGTCGCATTGCGCACGAAATGAATATCCTGCGCGGGCGCGTTCAGATACTCACCGACGATCACACGTGCTTCGTCGAGCGCGTCATTGGCGATACGTTGATAAAACCTGACCGGCTGCCGCTCAAGTTCGAGTTGCCAATTTTGGTAAACATCGAAGACCGGCTTTGGGCAGGCCCCAAAAGATCCGTGGTTCAAAAACGCAAATTCAGGATCCAGCAGAAAGTACTCGCGCATCGTTATTCCGTCGATTCTTCATCATAGATAGTAAAGGGCTGTTCACCAAAGCTGACGAGCATCTGGTTGAGGGTTTCGCCGATGGGCATCAGGCAAGATTCCGGCGGGCGTTCGTCGAGTCGCCACTGGGTGGATGTATAGGTCGCCATCCCGAAGATGAGGCGTGCGGTGGGGTTTTCGCCGAGCGCGATCGCCACGTCGCGCGGGATCTCGGCGGGGTTTTGCAACCACGTAATGTGCTGTTGCATCTGTCGCCGCCGCTCATCGGAGTAAGCCGCACATGCGGCCATCATCGTCTCAAGGTCGGTCAACAGGCCACCGGCCTCCCCCGCGAGCGGTGTTGCCTGCGGCAGGGCCGTCAGGCTATCGGCGATGGCCGGTGCCAACGTCATCGACCCGGCTGAGGGTTGTGAAACCTGCTGAGAAGACCCAAAACGCCACCAGAGTTGCCCGGTTACCACCCCCGCCAGAACCAGCGCAATCACCGCGAGGAGCCGCACCTGCGCTCGATCCGAAAGCTGCATGGGGCTATTCGCCTTCTTGGCCGAGGGAAATCAGGTAAGCATAAAGATTCTCGCCACCCGTGCGGCTGAGGCGATCGGTCGAAAACTGATGCTCTGCCCCAAACTCACCGCCAGAGCGCATAAAGTCGATGAAGTCGACCTGCGGCGCGTCGTAGGCTAACAGACTTGCTTCGCCGTCTACGCCTTCACCGGCTTCGCCGTGGCAAGCTGCACATTCCAACGCAACATAGCGATCACGTCCGCGTTCGATTGCCTGAAGGTCTGGCGCGTCCTCATCGTTGGCACGCACAGCCGAATCGGAAAAAGCAGCAGGCGAGGTCGGCGCAACGAAGGCAAACGTCGGGAACGGTGTTGGCGACGGACGCGGTGTCGCTGTTGGGCTTGCGGCCCCGCCACAGGCCGCCAACAGTAGGCTCAACACAGCCAGTAGAATCGTCGAGTGAATTGCACGCATCGAGGGAACAACTCCTATTCAGATCGGGTTGGGTCTAGGGCTTCTTGCAGGCCGTCGCCCACAAACGAGAAGCTCAACATATTCAGGGCGACTAACAACGTCGGGAATGTCGCCAGGTGATAGTACACACGGATCGTCGTGCCGACGTTGGTGCCCACCATCTTGCCCCAGCTTGCCGTCGGTTCGGTGATGCCGATGCCCAGGAAGCTAAGCCCGGCCTCGGCGAAAATAGCCTGCGGCACCGCAAACGTAAATGCGATGAGCAATGGCGACAATGCATTCGGCAAAATGTGCGAGAAGATGATATGCCGCTCGCTGGCCCCCAGTGTGCGCGCCGCGAGCACAAATTCCTTCTCGCGGAACGCCAGAAACTGCCCACGCACGATGCGCGACGGCTCCACCCATGAGGTAACCGCCAGCACGAAAATCACATTGCCGATGCCCGTCCCCGTCTCGCTGATGAGGAACAACGCAATCAGCAGTGGCGGCACCGCCGTCGTAATTTCGATCTATCGCAGGGCGACGAAATCGGCCCAGCCGCCCCGGTAACCGGCTAGCGCGCCAAATGGTATCGCGAAGGCGAAAGCGAACAGTGGCACGGCCAGCCCCACAAGCATCGATGTGCGCGCGCCGTAAATAAGGCGCGTGAGGTAGTCGCGGCCAACACCATCCGCGCCGAGTGGATGCCCGGGGTCGTTAAAGGGGCGCAGGTTGGTAATCGTAAAGTCGACTTCGTTGAGGCCGTACGGTGCGATGAAATCCGCAAAGATCGCCACAAACAGAAAAAAGCAAATCACCACAAAACCAAACATCGCCAGCCGATTGCGCGAAAACCGGCGCACCGCATCACCGAGGAGGGTGCGTTGACGGGTTCGGGCAGCAACCTTCGCCGTGCTAAGTTGAGCAACTTGTTGTGCCATGGCGCTAAGCCCTCC
>CAYSVE010000070.1:0-13608 GCA_964434365.1 uncultured Anaerolineaceae bacterium
TCTTACCTTTGGCCGTTCGCGTTTCGCAGTTGATGTCGGTCTAGTGTAGTATGTCCTTGTGCGTGGATCGGCGTCAGTGCAACACCCAGGTATCTTTGCTGCCACCACACTGCGATGAGTTCACAACCAGTGAACCACGCTTGAGCGCCACCCGCGTGAGACCACCAGGTATGATGGACACACCTTTCTGGCTATTGAGGATGTATGGCCGTAAATCGATGTGCCGGGCTTCGACGTGGTCCTCGATGAAGCATGGCGCACGCGATAGCGAGATGGTCGGCTGCGCGATGTAGTTGCGTGGGTTCGCGAGAATAGCGTCACGGAAATCGTCGCGTTGTTGTTGGGTGCTCTGCGGGCCTATAAGCATCCCGTACCCACCACTTTCGCCCACGGCCTTCACCACCAGCTTATCAAGATTTTGGATGACATAGTCACGCTCTGAATCATATTCAAGGAGATACGTTTCCACGTTGTCGATGATCGGGTCTTGGTCCAGGTAGTAGCGGATGATTTTTGGCACGTAGGCATAAACGGCTTTGTCGTCTGCGACACCGGTACCGATCGCATTCGCCAGAGCAATGTTGCCAGCCCGGTACGCATTGAGTAAACCAGCCACACCCAGCACACTATCCTTACGAAAATGCAGTGGATCCAAGAAGTCATCATCGACACGGCGGTAGATCACGTCGACGCGCTTGAGGCCATCTGTGGTGCGCATATAAACGACGTTGTTGTGGACGACCAGGTCACGCCCCTCAGCGAGCCACACCCCCATCTGCCGGGCAAGGAAGGCATGTTCGAAATAGGCTGAGTTGAACACACCCGGTGTAAGCAACACGATGGTCGGATCGGGATTGCCGCGCGGCGCCAGGGCACGCAGATTTGTTAACAACGCCTGACCGTAGTTGTCGATGGGCCTTACGCCGTAGTCGCGGAACAATGCCGGGAAAACGTGCTTCATCACCTGACGATTGGCCAGCATATAGCTGACGCCACTGGGCACACGCAGGTTATCCTCCAGGACGACAAAACGACCGTCGCGACCACGAATAATATCGGTACCCACCACCGACATGTACACATCGTGCGGTACCCGGACGGCGCGCATCTGGCGTCGATAGTGCTGACAACTATAGATGAGCCGCCGCGGCACAATGCCGTCCTTGAGGATTTTCTCATCGTGATAAATGTCTTTGAGGAACAAATTTAGCGCGGTAATACGTTGTTCCAAGCCCCGTTCGATGACATCCCACTCTGCACTGGTGATGATGCGCGGTAGGAGATCATAGGGAAAAATGCGTTCGGTGCCGTCCTCCTGGCCATAAACCGTGAACGTGATCCCCTGGTGCAGGAAAGACACGTTTGCGTTTTGCTGGCGAGACTGGAGTTCTGCAGCATCGAGTTCTAGCAAACGCTGATACAGCGCATCGTAGTGGTCGCGCAAGGTACCATAGTCATCGGCGAACATTTCGTCGAATGCTCCGCCTAGTTCATAGGCTATGAAGGGTGCCTGAAGGGTTTTTGTTGACATACGAAAATGAACCGAAATTACATCATGTTTATTGTGTATATCATTTTTTGTGGGTTACGTCATGGTGAGAATAACCCAAAATTACCAGTTGTTTCGCAACACACTATCCGATTGGCTCGGTGTGTTGTGTGACGCTCGCCTAGCCGGTGGGGTAATGGAGGGCCACGCAGCGCATTGTGTCTACTTTCGGGTGCCTTGAAGGCATATTTTTGTTAGTCATTTGCAACGAATTGGTCTGTTTTAGGGAACCCAGCGTGGGAAAATGATACTAAAATAGTGAGACTTGTAGACGAGAGAGATTAGTTTGGCATGCCAGCAATCGACGCTATTGTTGAACAGTTAACCGAACAAGAGAATGCGGTCCTACACTTGCTGGCCGAGGGACTCTCCAACCATGAGATTGGCGAGCGGCTCTTCCTTGCTCCCTCTACCGTGAAGTGGTACGTACGCCAGCTAAACGCCAAACTCGACACACGCAATCGGAAGGAAATTGTGAGTCGGGCATCGGCTCTCGGCTTGCTCGCCACCCAGACCACCCAACGTGAAGTGCACAATCTACCGGCAATGACGACGCCCTTCATCGGTCGTGAGGATGCGTTGCACGATGTTCGATCGCTGCTGCACCAGGAACAATTGCGCCTCATCACCATCCAGGGGCCTGGTGGAATCGGCAAAACCAGGCTTGCCGTCGAGGTGGCACGCGCTCTGGTCGACCAATATCGTGATGGCGTGTACTTCGTGGACCTTGCACCTATGGGCCATACACTCGCCCACATGAAAGAATGGGTACTTGCCGATTTCGTAACCAAACTCATAGAGGGTTCGCCGCTGCTCGATTGCGCGAGGCGCGTTGCGGATTTGGCCTCAGAACCCGTTGCGAGTTATTTTCACAGCTTTGCAAAGGCTTTAGAGAGCGATTCACGGCAGACGGCGGCGCTCAATCAATTGCACAGGCAAACCGAAACCACCGAATACGGTCCAGTCGTCGCGATTATCAAAGCGCATATTCACCAACCAGACGAGCTTACGCAGCATCTTGCCCATTGGCTCGAGGATCATCGGGCGGGGTTGCACAGTTCGCTACCGAATGATGCAACCGAGGACGCCCGCATCTTGATGCAGAACATCAACGCGGTCGTCCAGGCGGTGGGCTACGATGGACACCAGGACAACAAACCACTCAACAGCCAGATGTTGAGTTTTTTCTCGAAACGGCATCTGTTGCTCGTGCTCGATAACTTCGAGTACGTGCTAAACGGTAGCCCAATGTTGATCGAGTTACTGGCTCACGCGCCACACATTCGCATTCTGGTCACTTCAAGGGAGAAGCTCAACCTTGCTGGCGAAACCGTCTATTCCCTGCGAGGCATGCAGTCGGGCCAGTGGGAGACACTCGCGGATGCACATGAAACGGATTGTGTTCAACTCTTCGTTCACTCTGCGCGGCGCACGAACCCCAATTTCGGCATCACCGAGGATGACCTTGAAGCCCTGCAGCAAATTTGTCAACTCACGGGTGGCATGCCACTTGGGCTTCTGCTGGCTGCATCGTGGGCCGATGTCCTCACGGTGCAGGAAATTGCCGACGAACTCCACAAGAGTGTCGAGTTTTTGCAAACAGATCAACAGGATATTGCAGACCGCCACCGCAGCATTCGTGGCATTTTCAATGCGACGTGGCAACGCCTTTCGACAGACGAACAGGATGCATTCATGCGGCTGTCACTCTTCAGGGATGGTTGCACCCGCGATGCCGCCGCAAGCGTAGCAGGTGCCGATGCAGCAGTCATCCGCGGGCTAGTGACTCACTCGCTGGTGTATGTGCTCGCCGACGGACGGTACCGCATCCATGAACTCTGTCGGCAATTTGGTGAGCAACGCCTGGTCGACGCGAGCCACTACCGTGCGGTCGGCTTGGATCATGCGATGTACTTTGTGGACCAGGCCGAACAGGCAGAGCCGGAGCTGCGTTCGCACGAACAGGAACGGTGGTATGCACTGCTCGAAACAGAGGCCGACAACATCCGCATTGCACTGCAATATGCTGTAGACAACGGTGAGTATGACCTTGCCCTTACGCTCGTGGGGGCACTGTGTGATTACTGGTTTTACAACGGACACCACGTCGACGGTGTGTATTGGTCCACGCTTATCCTGTCGCGAACCAAAGATCGCAATGACATACTGCGGGCGAAAGTGCTCATCTCCGGCGCTATCCTTCAATATGCGGTGCGAAATGTCGAACTAGCCCTCGAATTTCTGGACGAAGCAATGCCGATATGTGAGCGCGAGAACCACATTCAGTACCTCGGTTGGGCAACGATGTACTATGGTGAGTTTTTGTCGTGCATCTACGATAAGGACCCAGACTACTACGAGCCTGAGAAGTTCGAAACCGTCATCGATTATTGCGAGCGAGGCCTGGCGCTGCTGCGGCAGGTCGATGACAAAGCAGGCATCGTGCAAGCGCTAAATGTGCTGGGGAACCGCTACATTGTGGGCGACCTGTGGCACGAGCGCGGCAAATCGATCTATGAGGAATGTCTGGCCGCCAGCCGAGAAATTGGCGAAACCCGGCGCGAGCTCATCATCTACTCCAATATGGCGCAGATCGCCTACATGCACGGCGAACATGACCTTTGTGTTCGCAATGCCCGCGAGTGCCTTAAGCGCAGTTCCAATGTCAAGTTCGACTATTTCGTGGCTACAACCTTGCTCAACCTCACAGGGTCGCTCGCGGCGCTCGGCAAAGCCTCGGAGGCGGTTTTGATCTTCGGGGCAGTGAAGCGATACGAACATCGCTACGGCATTTCGCACACGCCGGGCCAACAAAACATCTATGACCATATGCTACACGAGGTACACGACCTGGTCGAAGCGGAGGCATTCCAGATTGCGTATGGGTGGGGGCAGGCGATGACCCTCGATGAAGCTGTTCGATTCGCGCTTTCCATCGACGTTGCGGGCACCACCTAGCCCAAAGTGATAACGAATCAGGGACGAAACTTGTCCCTGAATCTTTATCGCATCCACAGGTGCTTCAGTGGCAATAAGGGCACAACTATCGCGGTGAATTTGCTCCGTAGTGTGCCAGGTGGCTGTTTCCTACGTTCCAGCCGCAGCGCCCGTTGCGTTTCGGCTTCGCGGGCCAACGCTTCGTGTCGGCTTATGTGCAGTTTGAGGTGCAGGTAATCCGATTCCATCGTCCAGGGTCCTTTCAGTTTGGCGAAAACGGGGTGCCCGGCTGGGCATCCCGTCGTGCTACTCAGTTCGATGAACCTTGAGTCGGGTTTACCTTACTGGCCTGCTGGGGCGAAGACGGCGAACTGTACGTCCTGGCAGGGTAGCGCCATGATGGGATCGCAGCCACCACCGAAGGTAGAGAGCTGGTCGACATAGGCACTGGCGACCGGCTCACCGTGTGTGCGTACCACAAGGTGAACTTCAGCGCCGAACGGGTCTTCGAGGCCGTTGCCAACGACGATACCAGGAGCTTCACCGATGCCAACGCTGGCGGAGGTGTTGAAGGTGTCATCGGCAGCAAAGCCACCCGCGGCGTGCTGGATAGTGATACCAGCGCTTTCGATACCGTCGAAGTTGAGGGCGAAGTTGCCGGTCTCATCTACGACAAGCTCGCCATCCTGAATTTGGAAGATGTCGTCCTCGCTGCATGCGCCATCGGAGCAGTTTTCAGGGTTGTTGAAGAAAACCCACCACAGCGTGTAAACCTCACCTTCGGTCAGGTCATTGGTGCCGATGGCCGCAGTGAGACCGTTGCTGTAACGCGTGAGTTGAGCAATGCTCTCATCGACCACGGTAAGGTCGGCGAACCGGTAAACGTCGGTAGCCTGAACGGTCGGTTGCACTTCTTGAGCCAGCGAAACACTGGCAACGACGATAATTTGCAGCAGCGCGATTGCCACGATCAGTTTCTTACCCATGTGTTTATCTCCTCTCATGGGGTGCATCACGTTATATGATGCTCATTTGCGATGTCCTTACGTTATGCCAGGAGGAGGTGGGCAGTCTTCCACCCAAAAGGCGGGCGCAAGGCGGGCGGATGCAGTCGAAATTCTCCACAAGAAATACAAAAAGCCGCTCAAACAACTTGAGCGGCGATTTGAAATACGCAGAATTTTTGCGAGGCTAAGGGTTGCCTATTAGGCTCGTCGGGCCAGGCCGAAGCCAAACGGGAAGCATGGGGCCTCGTCGTGTGCTCGCAACGCACTCAGCGGAATCTGGTCGGCACTGAGCGGCCAACTGAAGCTGAGCTTACCCGAGAATGGCACATCACCCAGCAACACATCGACAACGCCTGCGCCTTCGGTACCCGGTAGCCAAGCCGTCACAAACGCGTCGGCTTTGGCAAGTTGTTCTGTGATAATCAGTGGACGCCCGGTTAGCAACACAACGACGAGACGCTCGCAATGCGCACGCGTTGTCTCGATCGCGGCGACGTCCTCAGCACTCAGGACCAGGTCGTTGTTGTCTCCGTAACCCTCTGCGTAGGGGTCTTCACCGACGACCACAACGCCCACGGGTGCATCGGTTTCGAAATTACCGTGCTCATCGAAGATGATGGCCCCGTAGGGGAACGCTGTCGTCAGCGCATCTTTGATGCTCGTCCCCTCGGCAATGGCACCATGCCCGCCCTGCCACTCGATGGACCAGCCGCCACATTGCATCCCGATGTTGTCCGCTCCACGACCGGCGAGCAGCAAGCGTGGGGTATCGCGGGAAATCGGTAGCGTCGTGTTTTCGTTTTTGAGCAGGACTGCCGACTTCTGCACAGCTTCGCGCGCGATAGCGCGATGTGCGGCCGATCCCACTTCGGTGACGAGCACCTCATCACCGAATGGTGATTCGAACAGCCCAAGCCCTATCTTAACGCGCAAAATGCGGCGTACCGCATCATCGATACGCTCGATGCTAACATCACCGGCCTCGACGGCACGGGTGAGCGTTTCGATGAACAGTTTGAAGTCGAACGGGACCATATTCATATCCAGGCCAGCATTGATGGCCATTACCACGCAGGCATAGTAGTCAGGGTCCAGTTGGTTAATCGCCATCCAATCGGAGACAACAAATCCATCAAAGCCGAGTTCTCCCTTGAGTACCGTGGTAATCAGATACTCGTGGGCGTGCATCTTCTGGCCATTCCAACTAGAGAAGGAAACCATCACGTTTTGTGCCCCAGCACGTATGGCGTCGATGTACGGTGCAAGATGAACCCGCCGCAGCGTCTCTTCATCGAACTGCGCATCTCCCTGGTCTATGCTGAAGCCGTCATCTGCGGCTTGCCAGTTATCCTTAATCCAATCATAGGTGCGGGTGGTCCCCCAGGACGCACCGCCATCGGCCACAAAATGCTTGACCGACGCCAACACACCCGCTTCCTGTAGCCCCTCGATGTAGGCCACACCTAGTTGCGTTACTAGATCGGTGTCTTCGCTGTAGCCTTCGAAGGTGCGCCCCCAGCGAATATCTTGCGGCACAGACACCGCTGGGGCAAAGTTCCAGTGTGCGCTGGTTGCCAAAAGCTCTTTCGCGGTAATTTTGGCGATACGCTTCACCAGCTCTGCGTCGCGCGTAGCACCCAAACCGATGTTATGCGGGAAGATCACCGCCCCCCCTACGTTGTTGTGCCCGTGTACCGCATCCGAGCCATATATGAGCGGGATGCGCAGACGACTCTCAAGAGCAGCCTCCTGGTAAGCGACGACCATTTCTCGCCAGCGGGCTGCATTGTTCGGGGTTGGGTTCCCGCCACCACCGCTCAAAATCGAACCGATAGCGTAATCAGTTACCTCTTGCGGGGTGATACTGTTTTTCTCTGCTTGTGTCATCTGGCCGATTTTCTCTGCCAGCGTCATCGAGCCAAGCAGTGCGTCGACGCGGTTGTCGATGGTTTCCCTATCGAATGCTGGAGTAGAGTGAGTTTGCCCTTGCATCATTCGCCTCATTTCAACGTGGTGCCCGCGTTCGGTTTACGTCGAGCAGTGGGTTTCTATTTGTCGACCCCGGTGATAACAATACCCTGAATGAACACACGCTGTGCCATGAAGAAGATGGCGAGCGGCAAGATCATCGAGATAATCGCTGCAGCCAGAATCAGGTTTGGATCGGTGTTGTAAATGCCGTTGAATTCAGTCAAGCCGACCGAAATGGGATTCCGGTCGCGGCTCCCGGCCAGGTAAATCAGCGGCTCGAAGAAGTCGTTCCACGCAAAGAAGAAGTGGAACAGTGCGACAGCGGTAAGCACCGGTACCGACTGCGGCAAAATCACAGACACAAACGTCCGTAGCGGACCGGCCCCGTCGATGTAGGCTGCTTCTTCCATCTCGCGCGGAATGGTCAGAAAGTACTGCCGCAGCAAGAAGACATTATAGGCGTTGCCGAACATCTGCGGCACGATCAGCGGTAGCCATGTCCCCCCCCAGCCTAAAACCGTCACGAAGAACGCGTACTTCGGCACAAGCGTCACGGCAGGTGGGAGAATAATCGTCGACATGAGTATCGCGAATAGAATGTTCTTGCCGGGGAATCGGAAACGCGCGAAACCATAAGCCGTCAGCGACGACGAAACGAGCGTACCAGCCATGGTGACGAGCGCGTAGAACAGGGTATTGGCGAGCAACCGAGGAAACTCGATGAAGTTCCATGCCTGGCTGTAGTTGCCCCACTGAACAGCAAGCTCGCGCACCGGGTTAAGCTGTCGCCAGTTGCCCTCCCATTCGATAGGTTCAGCCTCCGGGTTATTCGGGTCTACGAAGGTGCTTGTGCGGCGTCCAGGTTGCACCAGTGCCAGTTCGCGCACGCCATCCTCGAAGGGCACTTCGTAGATTTCGACCCGATCCCCATCGATATCCACTGCAATCGTGTCCATCGGCAGAAGCGGCGCGCGTGGGTCCGAAGCCTGCCCGCGTGTCTTGAGTGAGGTTACCGCCGCATAAAACATCGGCAGCAAGTAAATGAACAGCAATACGAACGCAAGTAGCGTTACCGAGGTCTGATTGATGAACTGCTTGCGCCGTTGGACGATCTCTGTGTCCAGTCGTTGCTGGGGTGGCGCGGTGTTTACCGGTGTTGTACTCGATTTCGGTGTGGCGGTGGTCATTAGCTACGGTCCCCCGAATAGTATACCTAGTAGCTGGCCGAACCGAACATAAACTGTGTAAATAACAACCCTACGATAAACATCAGCCAGGCAAGTGCCGCGCCATAGCCCATGTTCTGGAAGGTGAACGCTTGCTTGTAGAAGTACACCATGAAGAAGTTGGTGCTGCCTTGCGGCGAGCCGTCGCCGTTCGTCAAAACCCACGGCACGATAAAATACTGGAGAAGCCCCACGGTGCTCAAAATAAGGTTATAGAAGATAACCGGCGAAACCATCGGCAATGTCACGTTGATGAGGCGGCGTCCCCAACCTGCACCGTCCACTTTCGCCGCGTCATAGAGTTCTGTAGGGACCCCCTGTAGCGCCGAAAGATTGATGAGGATGGCGTTGCCGATACCCCACAGGCCGATGAAGGTGTAGGCGAAGTAGATTAGGCTTGGGTCATCGAACCAGCGTAAACCACTCGCGCCCACAGCGTTGACACCCAATAGCTCCAAACCACGGTTGACCCAACCGGTTTGTGGGTTGAGCACCTGGTTCCAGATGATGATTGCAGCGATGAGCGGCACCATCGTGGGGGCGTAAAACAAGGTGCGGAACCAGTTCCTGCCGACCAAATACTCCGAATTGAGCAGAACGGCCAGCATAAATGCGGAAAACATCCCGATAGGCAGGGAGATTGCGCCAAATAGGAAGGTGATGCCCATCGCGGTCCACGTATTCGGGTCTTCGAACAACATGCGACGCCAGTTCGCAAAGCCAATGAAACGCGTTGCTTCTGGGTCGGAGAGGGTGAAGTCGTAGACTGAGAAGCCCAACGACACGATCATTGGCACCAGGTAGAACAACAAAAATCCGATTAACCAAGGGCTGAGGAACAGGAGGCCCCATCTGGCCTCACGCCGCTCCGCGCGCGTCATCCTGAAGATGCGCCCGAGGCTGAGGCGATAGCGGTCCTTCCCAGCCCCGATCTCTGCCATAAATTCCATCAGATAAATCCTTAATTTCGTTGTGTTTGGGGGAAGCTCGCATCAATGGTTGGGTAGGCCAGGAATAGCGCCCGGCCCACCCATCACACACGCGAGTAGCGTATGGCGCTTAGTTGGCTGCGTCGAAGATTGCTTGCATCTCTTGGCGCATGAGTTCGAGTTCTGCGTCTACGTCAACGTCTGCGTTTTGGACGATCACGTCCCAGGTCTGCACGTAGCGTGCTTCCGCTTCGAGGAAGCTCGGCATCCCCTCTTCGTGGCTGGGGTTATCAGGGTAAGAGAGGGACTCGATGGCCACATCCCAGTTGAGATCGCGGTCGGCTGCGCCGATGGTTTCGGCGAGCGTGTCGAAGAAGCCCTCTTGCAGGCTCAGACGTGCCGGAAGCCCACCATAAAGCTGGGTGAGTGTTATCGAACCTTCGCCGAGCATGTACGAAAGCACCTCGAACGCCTCTTCAGGGTGGTCGGTGCTAGCGAGGATACTGAAGGTGTCGGCATGGAGCTTGGCAGTAACTTCGCCATTGTGCGACGGAATCGCGGCGAGGTCCCACTCGACGCCGTTGGCATCGAGGTTGCTGGTGCCCCAGCCAAGGTACCACGTGTGGATGGCGTGCATCGCCAGGTTACCACTGTCGAACCAGTTCTCGCCCTCGCCACCGAGCAGGTCGCTGCCACGGTACACGCCGTTGGGGTAGAAGTAGTCCTCCCACATCGCATCGTGAATCCAGTTGGTTGCTTCCGACCAAACTTCAGGGACCACCGCGTTGGCGTCAGCATCCACGAAGTTTGCTGCACCGAAGAGCGTCAGCTCGCCACGCATATCGGTGAAGCCGGTGCCATACCCGAACTGCACGATGCTATTGGGGTCGAACCCTTCCATCGTGGCATCGAAGCCATTCTCGTCCACGGTCATGTACATGGCGAGGTCGCGCAGGGTTTCGGTGTTCCACTCACGCTCTTCCCCGTTCCAGTCGACGTAAGTCTCGCCGTAGCTGGCCGGTGGGTATGGCGCAGCAGCCTCATCGAAGAGGTCCTTGTTGTACATCATGAAGTACGGGAACACCGCGAACGGCAGACCCAACTGACCTTCGCCTTCCACACGGTAGAAGTCGACCAGAACGGCGTCGAAGTCGCTGAGGTCGTAGCCGGTGGACTCGATGAGGGGGTCGAGATCTAGCCAGACACCGGGGAACGAAGCACGACCACGAATACCCATCGGGCCGACGATGTCGGGAGCGTTGCCAGCGGCGATCTGCGTATTGAGGACGTCGTAGGCCTGGTCATTATCGACGACTTCGAGAATCAGTTCGATTTCGCTCTGCGATTCGTTGAACGCTTCGACGAATGCCTCTTCGGCCTCAATAACCGGGCCATCGGTACCGGCACCCAGGCCAACGTACCAACGAATCTGCACGCGCTCCTGCGCCTGCACCAACGAAACGGACAATGTGAGTAGCGCACTCACGAGTACAAAAACAAAAAACTTCTTGCTCATCACCTAATCTCCTTAGTGGGTAGATACACGAATATTGAGAATCGTCTTGTCGTACGAGAGTCTGTTAATGCTACGTGTTTTTCGCCCGGTTAGCCTCCTGGTAAATCCTCTGTGCGTTTTGAGAGCGCTCTCAATCTGTCACAAAAAAACGTGGAGCGTTCTTGCGCGCTCTTTCAGTTATCCGATCGTCCGACGACAGCAGAACTTCGGCGGACAATCAGTTCAACTGGCAAAATTACCCGTCGCGGATTCATGCCGTCGCTGTTGATCATGTCGATCAACGTACGGACGGCGACACTGCCTGTCTCTTCGACAGGTTGCCGGACGGTGGTCAGTGGTGGTGTCGTTGTGCTCGCGTTTGGGAAGTCATCGAAGCCGATAACGGCGATGTCCTGCGGCACCGATAAACCGACATCATGAATCGCTTGAATCGCGCCCATTGCCATCAGGTCGGAGCCGCCGAAAACTGCATCTGGGCGTTGCGGGAGTAGCTGTTGCATGGCTGCAACACCCCCTTCGAACGTAAAGTCGCCTTCAACAATCAGCGCTTCATCGATGGCAATCTGATGATCGTGCAGGGCGCGTTTGTAACCTATCAGGCGATCTTCCCCGACAGCGGTATTGAGTTCCGGCGCAATGATGGCAATCCGTTTGTATCCGTTTTCGACAAGATGACTGGCCGCCATGTATGCGCCACCCACGTTGTCGGCATCCACCGAACAGACATTTTCGCTGTCCGAAGCGCGCCCTACCATCACAAATGGGATGTTGCGCTCGTCCAAAAGGCGGGTGTACGGATTGTTGAGTGTGGAAGCCGTAATGACGAAACCATCGAGGAAGCCGCTGTTGACGATACTCGCAAACATCGTGCGTTCGGCATCGCGGTTGTCGAAAACGAACAGGGTGAGGATATAACTTAGTTCGTTACATTCATGTGCGATGCCGCTGATCAACTTACCGTAGTAGGGATCAGCGAAAAGCTCCGATTGCCCTACAAGTGGGATAAACAGGCCGATCATGTTGGAGCGATTGGATGCAAGGGAACGCGCAGCGCGATTCGGTTCGTAACCGGTTTGGGCGATGACTTTTTGAACCCGTTCCCTAACCTTCAGGCTCACATTGGGGTGCCCATTCACCACCCGCGACACGGTCGCACGCGACACACCAGCTAGTTCTGCAATTTCTTCTAGGGTCAGGCGTTTCATCTTATAAGTCAACTTAGAACAAGTAATAGTTGGTACGTTCTATTTCGCGTATTGCACGATTCCGATGATTTATTTGATTTGCACATCTCATGTAGCACTTATGAGAGCGCTCTCAATTCTTAGCCATAAATTAGCCTGTTTTCCGATGTTTGTCAAGCTTTTTGCGAGCGCATTTGAATCGAGCCCGAGGACGCTTCGCTTATCACACGCGACATGGACGTTCAGTAACAAGGATGTGGCAGGCTGTCAATCAAACGTCAACATGGCCTTCACGACGCCCTTCGCAGGGTCAGTCCAGGTTGCGAACTCCTGTAAGAGTTGTTCGGGGGTCGCTCGATGGGTAATCCACGGCGTGAGGTCGACCATACCTTGCTGCATGCTATCGATAACCCACCTGAAGTCGGACTCGGTGGCATTACGACTGGCCAACAGTGTCAATTCGTGCGAATGAAAATGCGGGTCATTGAAAGTAATGTCGCCTTTGATGTGACCGACGAGCACCAACGACCCACCATGCGCCACAAACTCGAAGGCCTTGTGCATAGAAACCGCGTTACCCGTACAATCGAACACAGCAGTGGGCAGGTCACCATCGAGCAAGGCTTGAACTTGAGTAATCGGTTCCTCTGTGGCGCGAACCAGCTTCTGGATTCCAAGGGCTGTTTTGCTGAATTGCAGACGTTGCTCGCTCATCTCCATGACCATCACATCACCACCAGCAATTTTCGCAAACTGCGCGGTTGCCAGGCCGATTGGCCCGGCCCCGATAACCAGCACATTGTCACCTGGCGTGATGTTCGCCCGCTTGACGGCGTGTGCACCGATGCAGAGCATCTCCACCAACGCCAGTTGATCCACCGGAATACCATCGGCCTTCAGGAGCTTGGTGGTTGGGACAACAAACTGCTCCTGCATTCCACCATCGATGTGAACGCCTAACACCTGCATGTGGGTGCAGCAATTTGTCTTGCCACGCCGACACGCAATGCATGTTCCGCAATTAAGGTAAGGGATGACGCAGCAGGTATCACCAACTTCATAAGAAGGCGCTTGGTCGGTGCCACCAATTGCGACGACTTCCACGGCAAGTTCGTGACCCATAATGCGGGGATAGCTGAAAAAGTTCTGATTGCCGCTGTAAGCGTGCAAATCGGTCCCACAGATACCGACCCGTCGCACACGGACCAGGGCTTCGTTTTGCTGGGGCGATGTCGGTAAATCGACATCCTTAAGCGACAAGCGCCCAGGCTGTTCGAGGATAATTGCTT
>CAYSVE010000071.1:0-13604 GCA_964434365.1 uncultured Anaerolineaceae bacterium
GTGAAGCACCAGCGCGACCAGGCAGAACTCCGCACGTTGTACAAGCAACTCAGCGAGTTAGAGCAACTCAAAACGGATATGATTCGGCTCGCGGCCCACGACCTGCGCACGCCCATCACGGTGATGTTCAACTACACGGGCTTCCTCAAGGAAGACCTGACGGACGAACGCCACACCGACTACCTGACGGAAATCGAGAAGGCGGCGCGCCGTATGCAACGCATCATCAGCGATATTCTGTCGTTGGAGCGCATCGACGAAATGGCCTCGCCGGAGACCTTCCAGCCCATCGACCTGTGCGAGGTCATCGCAAAAAGCTACGAAACGGCAGCCTCGCCGAAGACGCACGCGGCGTCGTATCAACGGCCCGATGCCCCGGTGTATGTACTCGGCGACCCGGCCCAGTTGGGCGAGGCCGCCACGAACCTTATCGGCAACGCGTTTAAATACACCGCCGCCGGCGGCACGGTCGACGTTTCGCTGACGACGACGGGCGGGCAGGCACACTTCCATGTACGGGATAGCGGCTACGGCATCCCGGAGAAAATGCAAGGCAGGTTGTTCCAGCCGTTTTACCGCGCCAAAACCCAGGAGACCAAGCTCATCGAGGGGACGGGGTTGGGCTTGCACCTGGTTAAAAAAATCGTCGAGCGCCACAGTGGCAACCTCATCTTCGAAAGCGAGTACGGCACTGGCAGCACATTTGGCTTCTCGCTACCATTGACCCAAGGTTAACGTTCGCGTGGTAGGGTGAGTGCGCAACAGAATTGGATACACAGGAACACCCCATGCCAGACAACAACGACGACCTCAATCTCGACCTCATCAGTATGGTGCAGCGGGCGCGCATGGCCCACGACGCCGACGCCAAACCCAGCGACGTGAGCGCCGTCTATTGGATCGAAGCGAAGGCCCCGCCGACGGCCCCCCAACCCACCCCGCGTGCCGGGATGTGGATTATCCCCACGACGGTGCAGGCCGTCGATGCCCTGTGGGCGAAGATCAAAACCGCGACCGAGGCGGGTGAACTCGGCTACAAGTCCAAGGTGAGCACCAGCCCGGCCAAAAAACAGGGCCGCGCCGACGATCGTGTCATCCACGTGCTCACTGCCGACAGCACCGACGCCGCCGATGTTCAGCGGGTGCGAGACGCGCTGCGCACGCTGGGTTTGACACAGGAAATAAGGTACGAAGCGAGGTAATGTGCCCTACACGATGCAGTGGCTCGCCAACGATCGCGTGTTTCTCGTAACGGTCTACGACAAACTGACCATCGCAGAAATTGCCGAGTGTGGTCAGGAGATTGTCGCATGGAGCAAAGTGGGCACCGCGCCGGTTCACGCCATCGTCGAAGTGCTGGCCAAATCTCCGCCCACCGACATGCAGGCCATTCGCGATGCGATCCGCCACATCCGCAAACCCGACTGCCACGGCTGGGTCGTGCTGGTGGTCGAAAACCCTATCGTGTCGTTCATTGCGTCGATGATGGTGGTGATGACCGGCACTGCGGTTAAGGCCTTTGTGGCGTACGAGGCCGCAGCGGCCTTTTTGCAAGCGCAAGACCCAACGTTACCCCCGCTGACGCGCCCAATACTCGACCCACCCGATGAGGTATCGGGCGGGTAGGGGTGTCACAGTGTCGACACCATGTACTAGATTTATTGATTACATGTATCGAATGAAGGAGAAACCACGATGACCACACGCATCGATGTGTGGTCAGACTTCGTCTGACCGTATTGCTACCTCGTCCGCTTCAGTTTGGAGCGGCTCAAAGAAACGCACGACGTTGCAGTTCACTGGCGCTCGTTCGAACTGCGCCCGGTCGGCTCGCCGCCGATGGACCCGGCCTATCGCGCCCGCGTCGAGGCGGCGCGCCCGCGCTTTAAGGCTACCATGAAGGACCTCCACAACGTCGACATCAACGAAGGGCCGTTCGGCATCAACAGCAAGCCGTCGCTGGTGGGCATGAAGTTCGCGCTGGCGCACGACCTCGGCGAGGCGTATCACGATGCGGTGCTCGAAGCGTATTGGGAGCGCGCGCTGGATATTTCGCAGATTGCGATTTTGCGCGAACTCGCGGAGGGGGTCGGCCTCGATGGTGCGGCCTTCCAGGCAGCCCTGACGGACCCGACGTTCATTAGCTTGATGGAAGCCGATGTGCTGTTCGCCTACCGCAATGGCATTCGCGCGGTGCCGTCGCTGGTGTTCGCGAACAAGTACCTCGTCAGCGGTGCGCAACCCTACGACGTCCTCGCGGATGTCGTGCGGCAGGTGCAAGCGGCGGAGTCGGCAAATGGGGAGTCGCCGCCTGCGGAATAGGCATTTATGAGTCCGATGAGTCGTCGAGTAACTCGACCGAGAAATCCTGAGATACCTGCACACGCTTAACGCCTGGTGCTGCACGAAGTGTCGGTTCGATGTTTGTTGGGGCGGTCACGAAGAACGTATTCGATGTTCCTATGTCGGACATATCCCTGATATCTGCCCCAACCCCCTGCTGCCAGAGCCAGTCCATAAGGCGGTTGCGTTGCGCTTGGTAGTAATCCCGTGTAGCCTGCAAAGTCTCCGCCCGGTTATCGCGTCGCAGCGACCCCCGAGGTGGCTTGTTCATGATGATGGTGTATCTCGCTGAATCACTCATTGTCTTGTCCGTCCTTGCCCAACACGAAGCGTGCGAGACCCTTGCCCGTTTGCTCCTCGAACCCCTTAAGAGGGAGTGCTGTTTGCTCTAGCTTACTGCGTAACTTAAGCCCTTGCAACTCTGGGTTCTGCGAGGCGTAAAGCGCGGCGATGCCAGTGACAAAAGGTGTGGCGAAGCTCGTCCCGCTGTTTGTTTTGTAGCGGCTGTTCATTTGATTTGTGCGATCCTGTGCGACATACACACCCACACCAAAACCCGCGATGTCTGGTTGAGTTGTGTTGGTGCCGGGCGCAATCCCGTAGCTACTGAACGTTGCCGGCTTCAAGTCTAAGTCGACAGCACCGACAGAAAACACGTCCTCGTAGTAACCAGGCGCATACAATCGCCCCCCTGGGCCGTCATTCCCGATAGCAACGATCGGCAAGACGTCGAATTCATGGGCCAAGGAATTAAACCGATCTCGCAGAGCTTGGCCTACGACCTCAAACTCCGGTCGCCGCATTGTAATCTGGTCTATACCTAGCGAGATGTTCAGGATGAATGGTTTGTCACGATACCGGCTCTCCTCGAAGTGTAGCAACAGCCACTCTAGCCCCACCAGCAATCGCTCGAGAAAGGTTGTTCTATCTCCCGAAACAACCGAGGCAACCATCAACTCGCAATCGGGCGCAATGCCAATGTGCTCCCCCGCGACAACACTGCAAACCTCGGTGCCATGCGTCCCGACATCAAAAGCCAGATCATCGGTTATCTTCGCGACTGGCTTGCTAGGATTCACATACAAAAAATCGATGGGATTCGTGGGTCGATTGCTAAATTCAGCATGGCCAGCGTCGCAGCCTGTATCCAGCACCCCTACGACTACGCCGAAGCCTGTGATACCCTCAGCATGGGCTTTTTCGATTCCGCTCACCTCTGGCCAAGCCACATTTTGCCGCCGCCGAATACTGGGCTGAATTTCGCCCCGCGCGACATCCTTCGGTAGCTCCATCGGCACATTCGGAACGACATAATAGTCTTTTCCGAAGTGCCGTTCGACAAGCTCGTCAACCTCATCCTCCGGCGCGCTAATCAGGTAGGCTCCGGCCAAGCCTAAACGTGTGAAGGCTCTTTCGTCGTCTGAGAGATTTTGGAAGGTCGCTTCAGGATCATCAACATCAAGTGTCACTCGTTCAAAGCCATCGGTAACCAGCTTACGCGCACGATCAGATTCTTTTGCGTCATCGATGACACGCTTGCGCTTATCGGCGGTCGTGGTGTTCGTGCTCAGTGCCACCCCATCATCTAGTCGTCGCCCCTTGCGTATGGCAACGAACCGACTATTTGTCATCAGACGTGACTCCTGCGTTTGTAGGTACACTTTGTTACAATGGAATGAGGAACGAATATAGCACATTAAATGCAAACTTCAAGTTTTGCAGTAGTGTTACTGAGAATTCGACTCCCTGCGGTAGACCATCTCCGATCTCCCTAGATTTTGCTGCTGCGCATTGGCCCCCTACGCGCCGCTGGTTAGCCGTGCTACAATGCCACGCCATGATGACCTTCCTCACCAACCCGCGCACTCACCTGCCCATCATCCTATTGATCGCCGTCGCGCTGCGAATCGGCGTGTTGTTGGCGCTGCCGACCCTGTTCGCCTTCGAGCAAACTGAGGCTTTCCACGGCAGCGTGGCCTATGATGACTACGCGCAAAACCTGCGCTCGACGGGCGTGTATGGCCGCGAGCCGGGCACGCCGGATGCGACGCTCGCGCCGGCGTACAGTGTCGCCCTCGCGGCGGTGTATGCGACGGTGGGCCGCAGCGGCCTAATCGTCGGGTTGTTCCACACATTGCTCGACCTCGTGAGCATCGCCGCGCTGTACGGAATCGGACGGAGGCTCTTCGATAACCCGTGGATTGCCGCGCTCGGCGCGTTGTTTTCCGCGGCGTACCCGTACCTCATCTTCCAAAATTTAACACTCATCGACACGCCGTTCGTGATGGTGCTGCTGTACGGTTTTTTGTTCCTCGCCATAACGCTCCGCGCGCGCGCAAGTCTCCCGCTGGCGCTCCTCGCCGGGGCGGTGCTGGGCGTGGGGTTGCTCGCCCGGGCCGCGATTGCCCCCATCGCGGTGATGGTGGCGCTGTGGTACCTGCCAAAACTCGGCCTGCGCCGAACCGTGACGCGGCTGCTACCGGTCGCGCTGGTGAGTGCCGCCTGCCTGCTCCCGTGGATACTTCGCAACGCCACGATTTACGACGCCTTCGTGCCGTTTGCGCTCAACGGTGGCGAGAACTTCTACCAGGGCAACAACCCGTTGGTGGTGCCCTATTTGCGCGCGGGCTACGACGCACAGTGGATTCCGCCGGTGACGCCGGACGGCGCGCCGGTCGATTTTGGGCCGCTGCCAGAGCAGGAAAAACAGGCCCGCCTCGCCGAACTCGGGGCCGACTACCTGCGCGCTGCCGATGACATCCCCACGTTGTTGTGGGTGAAATTCCGCACGCATTGGAGCATCGATGTGGCCCCGCGCCGAAACCCGGTCGCGGGCGAGGTGCCGCCCCTCAACTACGACGGCAGCGTTGCCGCGCAGACGACCGACGACGGCCTCTCGCTGCAAGGGCTGCCACAGGACGACCCGGTGAACGTCTACAGCGAGCCGCTCTTCGACCGGGTGGGGCGGACGCTGCACCGCGTCTACTTCGGGGGGCTGTTGACCCTCGCGCTGGTGGGTACCGTCGTGGGCTGGCGCGGGGCGTCGCTGGTGTGGCTCATCCAATTGGCGAACACGGTGGTGTACGTGGTGTTCCACCCGAGCACGCGCTACCGTGCCCCTACCGACCCGCTGTTGTTCCTGTTGAGCGCGGCGGCACTCGTCGCGGCGGGCATGTGGATTTTGGCACGGCGTCGCGGAACCGTTGCCGAAACGTAGGCCAACCGCCGCCGAACCCCCTCCCGTGGGCGGCTACAATACCCGCAAAACGAGGAGGTGACCATGCGCCGGGTTCTGCGGTTGACGAGTGCGCTGCTGATAATCGTCGTGGGGGCAGTGAGCCTTACGCGAGTGGCTGGCTCGTGGCGGGCAAAACCGCCAATTCTCCACTATAACATCGTCAACGAACCTGAATTCTACGCCATAGATGTGACGTCAGGAATTCGCTGGCAAACACCCTTAATACTCCGAGTTACAGGTGCTGGGTGGTGGTCCCCAGATGGCAAAAAAATATTGATGAGCGATCGGTCAAGATATGTAGCATCGTCGAATCAGCTAGTGGTGGGAAATGTGATTACGGGTGAAAGATGGCACCTGGAATCGCAAGGAACACACTGGGTACATGGCTGGTCGGACGATAGTCGTTACATAGCCTACGATCCAGTGCGAGATGGTCACAACCTTGTGATAGCCGACACTGAAACCCAATCACTTTACCACTTTGAAGGTGCGCTTAACGGCTACGCTGATGTAACCTTCTACCCAAAGTCCTCCTGTGTGCTCATTGGTAAAATTGTCGACGAGGCTATCGTTTTCGAGACGGTAGGCCCACCCTTGTGCGAAGAGACTTTTAGCCTTGGCCTACCCTCGACGGTATTCAGTGCAGATTCTTCAGTTACAGGAATTATTAAACTGAGTATCCGTCAGAATGGCATTGTCTTGCACTTGGCGCTGGAGGAAAGCAACTTAGAGGTATTTCGCGTTTCACTAGCGCCAAGTGGCATAGCCTCGGTTGATTACGTCGAGGCAGGCACCATTGCGTGGAATGTGTCGCCGTCTGGGCGATACTTCTGGAGTTTCGGCCAACTACTTCCGCCACACATAATCGACCTAGAAACAGGCGCTGCCGTTGTTGAATTTTCGGAAATTACCTCATCGGTCTCGTGGTCGGCAGATGAGGCAACAGCCGTCCTGAACTCGGGTCAGCGAGGCCCCCTGCATATCATCGATCTTGAGACCGGCACAGTGCGACGCTCCCACGATAGTTGTTTGCCATACGCTGCGGACATCAGCGGAACAGTGCAGCTTTCTCCAGATGAACAGTGGATCGTTTATGCTGCCCGTCCATGCGGAACGTCGGGTTGGTCGAATCTAGCACTAGTCGACGTAGAGCGCGGCTTATTCACGCAATGGCTAACTGATGATGCAATTCAGACCTTTGCATGGCAGCGCTGACCGGCGACCCCTACCGCCAGCCCAGCGGACGCCCCAACCCCACGATCTCGTAGGCGAGGAGGCGCGTGCGCCCGCTGGCGGGGTGCCACGCCACAATCGACTGCCGCCCGTCGGCGTAGCGCGCGACATACGCCAACCATGCCCCGTCCGGGCTAAAGGCCGGGTAGCCCTCGACGGTGTCGGAGTGCTCCGGCACTTCGGTGACAGTGCAGGTGCGCACATCGAGGGCGTGCAGCGTGCTCCGGTTGTGCAGCGCCAGTGTGCGCCCATCGCTCGACCACAGTTGACGATTCTGCCGCTCGCTGGCGAAGTCGGCGTCGTCGTGCCGATGGCACACCTCGCCCCCCGGCACCCCGAACACGTACGCGGTCGTCGCCGACCCCATCGTGTTGGCGGGCACCACCACATGCTCGCCGGTCGGTGAAAACGTCGGGAACAGGTACCAGTCTTCGATTTCGCCGAAGCGCTGCACGTTCAGGTCTTCGTCGATGAGGTACAGCCCGCGCAATGTGCGCTCTGGCCCGGCACTGAACATCCCCAGCCGCTCGTCGTCCGCCCATGCGATGGGCAGCGCGTCGGCGGTGCGCTCGCCGTGCCACACCGTCTGCGGAACCGCGCCCGTCTCCAGCGCCAGCACATCGAGCTTCAGCGTTTCGTCGTCGAAGTCGCGGTAGAGCAACGACATCCACCGCCGTGCGGGCGACTCGCTGCTGAGCAGTATCCAGTTGCCAACGAGCGTGTTCTCGCCGCTGTCGATGTCGTGGCGGTAGGCGCGTAACCGCCCATCGACGATATCGGTATAGATGAGGCTGTCGCGGGTCGCAGACCACGTATAGCGCGAGTAGGCGTGCACATCATCGACGAAACGCTCGTCGCCGTCGGCAGCATACAGGTACAAATTGCCCCGTATCCCCTGGCCGGGGCGGTACTCCACCGTCCACGCGACAGAGTTTTCCCAGCGCTGCCCAATCGTGCGGTGGGTCAACCGCGTACGCAGGTCGATCTCGGTGAGAATCGGCTCGCGGTCTCGCGTGAAGGTCCGCGCTTGCAATACCGGCCCGCCGATGATCGTGCCAACTGCGCCGCCGAGCATCACCAGTGCCCACAGCCCCCCAACGAGCAACACCAATCGCGCGCGCACCGGTTAGTTCCACCCGATGGGCATACTGCTGCGGTCCATCCGCCGGTCGTAGACGCGCTGCGTGCCCCGGCGCATATTCAGCACGACGATGTCGGTATCACCGGCGGCGGTGCGGGTGAAGGCCAACCAGCGCCCGTTCGGCGCAAGCCAGAAGCTGTAAAACTGCGCATGGCGCAGGTCGGCGATGTGCCGCTGCGCACCGGTGACTACATCGACCGTTTTTACCGTGGCATAGTCGTGGAAACCTTCCACGAGCACCAGCCGTGCACTATCTGGCATCCAACCATCGACCGGCAATATCGTGGGCACGCCCTCACTTGAGAGGCGTTGCGTGTGCCCCGTGCTCACCTCGGATACGAACACCTCACCATCCTGAAAAGACGCCGAGGCCACGCGCGCGCCGTCTGGCGACCAGAACACGCGCCGCTCTTCCACCGGGCCGATGCCCAGATTCATCGCATCGAACGTGGCAAGGTCCAGCATATGGAGCGTCGCGTCGCCGCGCGGGTCACTGACGTAGAGCATCGTTGCCTCCGTGGGCGACCATGTTTGCTCGGGCATCAGGTGCGCGTTGGCGGCCACGAAATGCGGCTCGTCGTCGCCGAAGGGCATGGCGTAGAGGTCGCCGTTGCTTTGTGTGAAGGCCAGCCAGCCCTCACCCACACGCAACGCGTTGATGTTACCCATCACCATGCGTGGGGTGCCGCCATCGGGCCGCGCAAGGAACAGCGTCTTCGTGTCTGTTTGCTCCCACACAGTGTAGACCAACCACGCGCCGTCGCCGCTCCAGGCGAGGTGGGTGAACATCTCGGCGGTGGCGATGTGCCGCTGCTCGGCGTCGGTGTTCACCCACAGCGTGTTCATGTCGCCGCCGCTGACGCGTAGCGCACGATACTGTCCATCGGGCGAGGGCAGGGGCGGGCGCGCATCGAAGCGGTCGGGCGCGGGGATGCGATAGTGCCGCTCCGTCAGCCACAGGTTCATATCGAGGTCCACGGTACGGTCGGGGTTGTTGCCCCCGTAGGTGATGACCAACCGGAGAATGGGCGTGTTCAGGTATGCGCCCACCTGCGGCGCAACGACGGCCAGCGCCGTCCACAGGGCCACGAGGGGCACAGCAGCAACCAGCATTCGGCGGAACATGACATGTTACCTCCACCACATAATCGGACGGGATTGTTCTTCCTTCAGCAGGCGAGTGACGTGACCGCTGCGGGTATCGGCGACGTAGATGTTGCGGCTGCCATCGCTAAAGCGCTGGGTACCGAACGCAAGATACTGGCCACCTGGCGACCACAGCAGGTACTCTTTGCCGATGTAGGGCGCGTTCGGCCCCAGGTCGTAGCGGGTACGCCCACCAGTGCCCACCTCGAGCGTCGCCACATCGACCGCGAATTCGGTGTTGCCCTGGCCCAGGTAGGCGATCTGGGCGCCATCCGGCGACCACGCAGGCACGCCCATAAAATCGAGCGCGTCGGGGCCGGGGTTTTCCAGGCGTTGCATTTCGCCGGTGCGCAGGTCGTACAGCGCGAGGTCTGCGGTGGCCCGCACGCCCAACGTCAGCGCGAGGGTCTGGCCATCGGGCGACCACTGCCCAAACGCCGAGGCCCCCAGCCGCTCGCCGGGGAAGGCGTTCACGGCGGTGAGTGTTTCGACATCGGCCACGTATAGCTGCCGGTCATCGGTGGCCGGGTCGCGGGCCGCGAACGAGAAGTGCGTGCCGGTCGGTGACCACGACGGCGACAACATCCCGAAACTCGACGGCATATGGGGGCCGAGATATTGCGGCTCGCCGCCCACCCGCCGATACACCAATCGCGGCTGGTTCGTCGAAATATCGAGGTAGACCAGTTGCGTGCCATCGGGCGAAAAGGCCGGTTGATAGGCGTCGTAGATACCCAATTCGCCGATGTCACCCGTTACGAGGTCCACGGCGAGGAGGGTGCGCGCGGTGCCGGTCGAGGCTTCGACGAAGAGTGTGTCGCCGCCGAACTGCACGTTATCGATGCGCACCAGCCGCAGCCGAAACTGGATCGGTTCGCCAGCGGGCACGGGGGTGATGACCAGATCGGTGTATGGGCCGCGATTTTCCTCGGTGCCGCCGCCCCACACCGCGAGCCAGCGGTGGTCTGGCGAGGGCACAAACCGGCGCTGACTGTTGCGGATGGGGACATCCACCTGCCGCCGAAAGCCGGTGCGCACATCGAGGTCGACCCAGGTGTCGGTGCGGTCCTCGTGTAAGTACATCCGCAGTACGGGGCTGTTCAGCCACCCGCCGAGCGCGGGCGCAGCCCACACCAGCGGGGCCAGCAATATCAGCAGCCACCCGGCACCCCGCACCCAGCCCATCATGGCCGCCACACCGGGTGCCGCGCCGTGCCGATGCCTTCGCCGCCCCACACCGTGCGCGGGTTCAGCGGCGCTTGCGCATCGAACATCGCGTCGGTGGCAATCACCTGCAACTGACCGCGCGTCGTCAGCGCCAGCCACCGGCCATCCGGCGACCACTGCACCGGCTGCGCGTCGGCGTTTTCCACGAGCAGCACCTCGCGCGGACGTGGATTTTCCACCGGGGTGAGCATGATACGGTAGCGCGTATCGAAGAACGCGATGAACGCCAGCCATTGCCCGTCGGGACTCCAGCTAGGGGCAGAGACCGCGCCCGAGTTCGGCGTGATGCGGCGGATGGTCCCGCCGTCAGCGTCGATGACCGCGATGTTTCGCACACTATCGACCCGCGCCACGAAGGCGATTTGCGTGCCATCGGGCGACCACGACGGGCTGTGATAATACGTCGCCGAATCGGTGATGCCCGTGAGCGGCGCAGCCTGACCGGCAGCATTTCGTAGCCACAGGTTACTGGTGTCGTCTTCGCGCACGAGGAAGGCGACATCGCCCGACGGACTCCATATCGGGTTGTTGACGGACTGCGGCAGGTCGACGAGGGGGGTCATTACGCCGGTTTCGGCGTCGGCGCTCATGAGGTTGCCCGCGGAATTCACCGATACGGTGAAGACCACCCGCGAGCCGCCAGGCGACCACGCAACCGGGGCTTCTATCCGATTACCGACTACCGCGCGTGATCGCTGGCCGTTCTCCCACATGTCGATCCAACTGGGTTCGAACCACCGTTCGATGAGAATGGCCAGCCGCACGCCATCGGGCGACCACGCCATATCGAAGCCCTGCGCGTTGGCGGCCTCGTCCGAGAGGGTCGCCAGCCGGTGACTAAGGCCGCGCCTTACGTCTACCAACCGAATTTGCTGCTGACCGACGATGTCTGCGCGGAAGGTCAACTGCGCGGTGGGGATCATCGCCCCGACGGCCCCCGCGCCGAAGACGGTACCAGCCAGCACAAGCCACGACCACGCCGTCACCCGGAGGAGCCATCCGCTCATGGTCGCCACACCGCAGAGCCGACAATATCGTCGCCTGCCCACACCGTTTGCGCACGAACCGGCGCGTCCGGGTCGAAAACAGCTTCGGCTCTCACGACCTTAAGGCTTCCCCCACTTCTGTAGGCGAGCCACTGACCATCTGGCGACCACACCGGGTCTACAGCGTTGTTGATGACACTGCGCGGTTGAAGATCGTCGAGGTTGGCAAGCACTAATTGCAGATTGCGCTCGAACACAAGCCACTCACCAGCGGGGTGCCACGCGGCCACAATACCGAACTGATCGCGCGCAATCGTCTGCACATTCGATCCATCGGCGTCCATCACCGATAGCCCCGATGTGTGCTCGATGGACCACCGATAGGCCAATCGCGTGCCATCGGGCGACCATACGGGCGCAAAAAACGTGCTGGGTGTGTTGGCATCGCCGATTAACTGCGTCACGGTGCCATCAGCAGCGTAGGTCCATATTTCGTAGCTGCCGTGTCCCGATACCTCGTAGGCAATCGTGTTCTGCGCGCTCCAAACCGGGCTATCTTCGGACGGCGGTAAATTTGCGATTGTACGCGTTTCGCCACTGTGAGGATTTAGCAGGACAATATCGCGGTGCCCCGGCTCGCCAACGGCAAATGCAACCTGCGTGCCATCGGGCGAGAGCGTCGGCGACACGCCGATCGCCTCGTATAGCTTTCGCACCGATGCATCGTCCCACATGTACAGCGCAGGCGGGTGTGTTTCCAGTTTGCGCACGAATAGCAACTGGTAACGACCCGGCACCCACCCGACCACGGTATCGTGGGCACCCGGCGAGTGTGTCAGGTTAACGACCATTCCGCGCACCACATCCGCCAGAAAAATATCACTGGCCCCCAGGTTCAAGCCATATTCGAACGCCACCTGTGGCCCCGGCGGGGTTATCGCCCCGACGGCCCCCGCGCCGAAGACGATACCAGCCAGCACGATGCACAGCCGCACCACCACCCGGAGGAGCCATCCACTCATGGCCGCCACACCGGGAAGCGCGCGATGCCAGGGCCGCGCCACACGGCAATCGGCTGGATGCGTTGCGACGTGTCGAGAATATCCGCTGTGCGGACGAGGGTCAGGCGGGCGCCGCTGTTGAAGGCCAACCACCGGCCATCGTGCGACCACGCCGCGCTGTGCGTGCCGGTCGGTAGTGTGCGCGCCCCCTCACCATCGAGCGAGATGAGCGCCACCCGCGCCGACGCCCGCACGGCCTCGGTGTAAGCCAGCCACTGGCCATCGGCACTCCAGGCCGGGCCACTCACCCGCGCGCGCCGCGTCGACACCTGGCGAATGTTCGTCCCGTCGGCGTCGGCCACGAACAGGTCCGCCGTCACGCCATTATTTGCAACGAACGCAATCTGCGAGCCGTCGGGCGACCACCGGGGCGCGTAAGCATCGGTTTGCGTATCGGCGGGGTCGGTCAGCGGGTGGCTGTCGCCGTCGGCGCGGCGCACCCACACACTATGGAAGCCGTTCGTCTGCGTGACGTAGGCCAGCGCTCCGGTCGCGCTCCAACCGGGGCTGATGTCATCGCGCAACGAGTCGGTGATATTTTCGGTGTCGCCGGTTTGCAAATCGACGACGAAGAGGTCGCGCTGGTCTAACACCTGGAAGGCAGTGTACGCGATGTGTCGACCATCCGGAGACCACACTGGTGCCTGGGCGTTTAAGTCGCCGGTTACGCGCCGAATCGTGCCGTTTTCCCAGGTGTATACCGCGCGGGTATCGCCGCTGCGGTTGCTGACGAACGCCATCCGCGCGCCGTCGGCGCTCCAGGCCCCGGTGTAATCCTGCGAGGTGGGCGAATTCGTCAGGTTGACGAGCAAGCGCCGGTTCACGTCGGCCAGCATGATGTCGCGGCCCTGGCTTACCTCGGCGGTGAACGACTACTGCATCGACGGCACCAGGGCCCCTACCGCGCGCGCACCGAAGATCAGCGCTGCCATGGCAAGCCACACCCCGAGCACACCCGCACGGATCATTCGCCGCCCTCCCAGCCACCAAAGCGAACCGGCCCACTGCGGTCGCTGGCCTTCGAAATTTGATACAGCCGCCCGTCGTCGATGTGCAGCGCGAACACCTGCAAAATACCGTTCGTGTCCGCGTCCATAAAGCCCAGCCACTCGCCATCGGGCGACCACGTGAGGCGCATGTGCGCGAGGTTTACCCGATAGATTTTCTGGGGCGTTGCGGGGCCGTCGTCGAGGTAGCTCATCAACATAAACCACGCGCCGGTATCGTCG
>CAYSVE010000072.1:0-13596 GCA_964434365.1 uncultured Anaerolineaceae bacterium
AACGGGCGGCAAGAATGTAACCCTTGGCGGCATGAATGTAGTGTCTGGTTACCAAGCCGGGCACCTGTTGGCTGCATCTCTTGGTGGGTCGAATACGAGTTCTCAAAACTTTGTACCGATGTCCAAGGGCACGAACACCTCCCGCAGTGGTATGGTTCGCTTTGAAGATGCCCTGCGCAAAGCACTGAAATCTAACGCTGCTGCCACGCCACCCCCATACATCATCAAGTACGCGCTATCTGCCAAGTACGAAAAAGACGTCAGTATGTACCAGCAGTGGCTTAACACCAAGTTCCGGGGCGCCGCGCCCACCGCTGCCGATAAGCTATTCCAACATGCACGAGACAACGACGACCTAGACCTACAAACGGTACACGCTGCCATCGATGGCGGCAACGGGCAGGTCGAGGAAGCAACAGTCAGCAGCGAACTCAGCGCGATCAAACAGCAGTTAGCGCTCCACTTTATGCCGAACAAATTTGTTCCCGATGTTCAAATCGAACAGGGTAAGGACTTGACCTTGCCAGCCAGCCAGGCTTTCAATAATCACCAATAAACCTATGTCTTGGGTTTAGTAGCCGTCAAGCTTAGCAGCATCGATGATTTGCTGCTGCAAATCTTTCAACATGCTCTTCAACTGCCGCACCTCCATCCGCAAATCATCCATCGTTTTCCTTCGTGCAGTCGCATCAGCGGTTGGCACATCATCGGCGCAGATGTGTGCATAGAGTTCCTGCGTTTTGTTCCCCGGCATCACATTCAACTCGTCGCTGAGCGCCCGCACACACTGTTGATACTGGCGTAAGGCCGCCGTTCGATCTCCAGCGAGGTAGTACATACGCATCAGGCGTTGATGGCTACGTTCGTGGGCCGGGTCTTGCCTCAGCAACTGCCTGGCATAATGCTGAATGCCGTCGAAGTCGGCCTGTGTTTCGCTGCATTCGGCCAGGGTATCCAGCAGGCGAACGTACAGTTTGTCCAAGCGCTCACTCTCACGGATGCACCATTCGCTGTGGCAACCTGGCAGTAGCCCTGTCCGGTACAGTTGAGATGCACGCTGCAAGCGTTGCACACAGGCCTCAGGCCAATCGTGCGAGTCGATACGGATTTCATCACAGGCCCGCTCGAATTCGGTGACATCGAGCCAGATGTCCGCATTCGGGGCAATACGAACGATGTTGGAATCCACCTCCAGAAGGTCAGCAACATCGACCAAATCGGTTTTGAGTTGCCATAGGGTTTGGCGCAAAGCCTTCTTTGCCCGCGCGAGGGTGTGGTCCGCCCACAGGACATTCAGCAATGTATCTCGCTGGTGAACCTGCCTTTTGAACAACAATAAATAACACAGCAGTTCATGAACCTTACCAGCACTAATCGGAATAGCAGCATTCTTTTCGTTTTGTATTTCTAACCCACCAAATAATCGTACTTTCAATATCGCCAAAATGCTCTCCCCCCCGTTACTTGGCACACGACACACGTAGCACAATTACACTATATTATTTTCATGCCTGTGCGTAAACCACATAGAAGTGATTGAAGACACGGAATTTCAGACTTGGCACAGTTTCTATCCGTGACTTTCACCATTCCCGCACCCATGTTGTTAGCTCCAGCCCTGGGGTAGGCAGGCCCATCACACCGTCAACACGATACAGCGCCTCGTGGCTCAATCATCGGATCAACGTGTTGGCACTGACTAGTGAATTGAAATTCCCAGTATCCAAAAAGGGTGACCAGATTGATTGTCTCGGAGTGATTTTGCGCCCATGGTATGCCACCAGATAGCGTGCTTGCCAGCACAAGCACAACAAAGCGCCGTCTCAACATCTTCGCCGCCCGAAATGATGCGCCATACAGAAGCACACTCCATGGCAGTTACAATTGTGGGCTAATGGTGATTGCCTAAACTGTGGCTGTGCGAGCCGTTTGCACTGACGATCGCTAACTCAAATTGTCCGGTTTCGACCAAGGCACTTAGTAGGGTGGCGGCTGAAAGTGGACGCTTCCATGTACGCACGACCGGGGATTTCGAGTAAGGATTCACCTCGCCCTCTGGTGCCAGGATAACAGCGTCTGGCAGGGCCTGGCGTAACAACGCGACCACACGGGTAGTACGGGTATGCGAAAGCTGCTCACTGAGGATGACCACATCGTAGGGTGTGTTGAAGCGCATTTCGGTTCCCACCTCGTCCGATGACACCATCGTTCGTCGATGGACAATGCGCCATGAAGCAATGGGAACCGATCCATAAAAGTCCCGCTCGTCGTCGGTGACAATCAAAATATTAATCGCAGTCATTCCAATAACCCTCATGCCAATCTCTCGAGATGTCCAACGGAATGTGATCTTAGCGAGGGCTATTGGGTTAACCTACGGGCCATGTGGCCTATCTTGCAGTACTGTTACAAAGCATTAAGGCAGCGCGGGTGATTACGACTTGCGGATTAGGTCGTCTTCATCAACCGAAAGGTGAACTTCTGAATCCGACACGCCAGCGATTTGGTCTGCGACGATGAAGGCATCGCCCTGCACGGGGTTGCGCTCGACATGTACGTAGCCGGTGCGAATAATGCGCTCACGAATGGGGTCGGGCAGGGTGGGCGTCGGCGCTAGCACGGCAGCAATTGCGTCGAGGAAGGGATGTTGTTGCGGCAACTCGGGTGGCGCAACAGCCTCTGCACGAGCCGTGTGCGCGTTGTCGTCGCCAAACTGGACCGTCTTCACAGCACCGACTTCCTTGCCGGTACGGTCGAAAACACTTGCCCCGACGCGTATCTGCTCCATCGTAGCTCTAGACGAATGTGTATTCATAGCTAGTAACTCTCCGTAATTTGGTCTCCAATATGGCCTAGTCTACTTGCTAGAAACTTGGGGTGGTGGGGTCGTGTAGGGGAAATAGGCGTAGGACAGGAGACTGATCAACCACTTTGACTACTATCGACAATCTGATGTCGTACGGCCAGCGCGACAGCCTTGGTTCGGCTGGTGGTATCCAACTTGGCCAGGATGCTACTCACATGGTTTTTGACGGTCGAACTGCTGATAAACAACTGCTCAGCGATTTCCCGATTGTTTAGCCCCTCGATCATCAACGTCAGCACATCGTGTTCACGCTCCGTCAGGTCATGGCCCAGGCTAGGGGCGGCGGTCGACGCGGCGATGAGCGCTCTTGCAGCTTCGGGGGCCAGCGTGCTTTCGCCGATATGTGCGCGACGCACTGCCCGCGCCAATTCGGCGACGGACACGTTCTTGAGCAAGTAGCCGAGCGCGCCTGCCTTGAGGGCCGCATGAACGTTCTCATCGTTATCGAAGCTCGTCAGCGCAATAACCTGCGTTTGCGGGTGACGTTCGCGCAATCGCCGCGTTGTTTCGACGCCATCCATCCGTGGCATCATCATATCCATCAGCACGACATCGGGCGTGGTAGCACCGGCTAGCGTTAAGGCGGCCTCACCATCTTTCGCCTCGCCAACGATTTCGAACTCGGAATAGTTTTCTAGCAGTGCGATAAGCCCCTGTCGCACCATGTGATGGTCATCAACGATCATGATACGAATTTTTGACTGCATGGGTCGTACTCCTCCTGCCTACTCTGAGCGCACCAAGCTACACTGACGGATGTCCCTCGCTGTCGTGTGCTGTCAATGTTCACAAGCACGCCAATTTGCTCGGCACGCTCGTGCATACCGGGTATGCCCAACCCGTTTTCAGCCTCGAGGGCGAAGTCGAAACCGATGCCATCATCCGAAATTTTGAGATGGATACAACCGTCATGCTCGCACAGCCAAACGACAGCGCGCGCTGCCTGGGCATGTTTGATCACGTTATTTAGCGATTCCTGCACAATGCGATATAAGCCTACCTGCACGGCAGGCGGCAACTGACCAACCGCTGCGAGCCTGACATCGAACTCCAGCGCCGAACAACTCCGCAGCGAGTCAACGAGTTGCCCAATGAGTACATCGAAATCGACCGTTGTGATCGCCTCCGGACGTAACTCCAGCAAGAGCACCCGCATTTCGGCCAAAGCGGATTGCGACAATTGATGGACATTGGCAATCAACTGCTGTGCCCTGGCCGGGTTGTTGTGCCACTGCATCAACGCAGATTCCGCCATCACGCTGGTCGTAAATAGGGTTTGGGTGACGGAGTCGTGCAGGTCGCGCGCGAGGCGGTGTCGTTCCTCGGTGGCTGCAAGGGTGGCTGCAAGCTGCCGCTCTGCCCGCTCGATACGATGACGCTCCCGCGCGTAGCGCAGCACGCGGCGCAGCAACCCGACATTCAGGTCATCTTTGACGAGATAGTCTTGTGCGCCACCCTGTACAGCGCCGACACCCCATTCCTCATCGTCGTAACCGGTTAAAACCACGACTGGCGCGTCAGCACATTGCTCGTGGAAGGTATGCAGCGTGGCTAACCCGGTGCTATCTGGCAGCGAAAGATCGAGCAACACGACATCGAAATCCGTTTGTTGCGCTGCAACCAGTCCTGTCGTCAGCGTATTGCAAACTGTCAGGTGGAACAATTCACCGCGCAGAAGTTCTCCTATGAGCCGAGCATCTCCCGCATTGTCTTCGATGAGCAGCAGTTGATTCACGATCGACTCGTGTCACTCGGCAAACGCACGATGGAAAACCAGAAGTCCTGAATACTATTCACGATTGTGACAAAGTGGCCCATGTCTACCGGTTTCGTAACGTAACAGTTAACGTGCAAATCGTAGGACTCCCAGACATCGTGTTCGTCGTCCGATGTTGTGAGGACCACAATCGGAATTTGCCGTAAGTCGGGATCGTTTTTGATTTCGCGTAGGAGTTCGAGACCGTTCATTCGCGGGAGGTTGAGGTCCATCAAAATAATGTCGGGCCGAGGCTTATCGCTTCGCAGATGTGCAAGCGCTTTGATGCCATCCTGCACAATATCCATTCGGTTGCCTAACCGGCTTTCTTTGAAGGCCTCTTGTGTTAGGCGAATGTCGCCTGGGTTGTCTTCTACCAGTAAAATTCGTACGGTCCTCATAACGCTAATCGGTCTCGTCCTTATTGCGATTGCGCCTTGCATAGCCTGGTCCACTCCCCCGTAGTGATCGGGCACGCTCAACGACAATGGATGGAAGCAAACGAGGTACCCAGTAAAGAAACTAATCAGACATTCAACAAAGTATACGGAACCAATCAGCAACGCACATCCGCCAGTTGACCCATATACAAAACGAGATGTAGCACAGGCCACATCTCGCAAATGCCTTGAGATTGAAGAGCAACGCGCGCGCTTAGATGGGCATACCCTTTAGGAACGCACGTGTCATCCACGCGAACTCCTGGTGCGCTTGCAGCAACCCTGTGAAGAAGTCCTCCACCCCGGCGTCACCATAGGTGTCGCCCGCAGTCGCGAGGTCCTCACGAAGGTGCTTGATGAGTGCCTCGTGGTCCGCCACAATGGCTTCAAGCATCTGATGAGCAGATGGGGCCGGGCCGGTGTGTTCATCGAGGCGTGCAGCAGCAAGGAACTCAGTCATGGTACCGGGGGCTTCGGCACCATACTGAACGATGCGCTCCGCAATGGCATCGATGGTCGTGGCGAGGGCAGTATACTGCTGCTCGAACAACTCGTGCAGCGAGAAAAATTGCGGCCCGGTGACGTTCCAGTGGTAGTTGCGCAGCTTGATGTATAGTACATGCTCGTCAGCGAGGCATGTATACAACAGGCGGATGACGCCCATCTGGCTAGCGTGGTCGAGGCCCAGTTCGGGCAGGGCCTCATCGAGTAGTGTGATATCGAGTGTGCTCATTACGCTGTTAGATGCGCGACTTGATCTCGGTGGCCCACTCGTCGACCTGCTTTTCGGCCTCTTCGCGAGCGATGCCGTAGTTTTCCTGGATGCGCCCGATGAGTTGCTCGCGCTCGCCTTTCGTTTCGGCGACTTCGTCGTCGGTAAGTTCCCCCCACTTCTCGCGGACGCTACCCTGGAGTTGGTTCCACTTGCCTTTTATCTGCTGCCACTTTGCGTCTGACATGAGTACCTCCGTTACAAATGCTCTCTGTGATACACTAAGCATACATTGTGGCACCGTCCGCGAGATCAGCATTGTGGCTATTCCATTGTGGGTCAAATGGGGGATTTGTCCGTGTCGTCGATAAGGCCAAGCTGGATGGCGAGGCTCACCGCCTGAGTACGGCTGCTTGCCCCCAACTTACCGAGGATGCTGCTCACGTGGTTCTTCACCGTAGAGCGGCTTATGGTCAATGCTTCACCGATTTGCGGATTGCTGAGTCCTTTCACCATCAGGTGAAGCACTTCCATTTCGCGGTCGGTAAGCTGGGGGCGTCCAAGCGCATCGGTGTACGCCCTATCCATGAGAGCTTGTGCGGCCTCTGGCGATAGGGTAGGGCGGCCTCGATTAGCCTGCCGAATGGCCTGCGAAAGTTCATCGATGGAGACATTCTTTAGCAAATAGCTCATAGCACCAGCCTGCATGGCTCGGTGCACAAGTGTGTCGTCTTTGAATGTCGTGAGCGCCACAATGGCCGTATCCGGCGAGACAATCCTGATTTGCGGGATAACGTCGATACCACTGATGTCGGGCAACTTCAGGTCTAGCAGCACCACATCTGGCTGAAGCCGTTCGCACTGGCGGATTGCCTCCTTACCGCCGTCTGCCTCGCCAAGCAATTGGAGATCGTTAAAGGTGCGGATGGAAACTGTTAGGCCACGCCGCACAAGCTCATGATCGTCGACGATGAGGACTGAGATCTTATTGGGGGCCATGATGCAACTTCCCCTTTACCGACACCGATGTGCCTTCATCCGATGATCGCATGTTTAGCTCAGCTCGGATCATCTCCGCGCGCTCACGCATCGTCGTAAGGCCAATGCCTGGCCCATTGACAGTTTGCAAGTCGAACCCCTTTCCATCATCGACTACCCGCAGTTCGTAGTGCCCATCGCGGCGATGGAAGCGAACCGCGATGTTAGCCGCGTTGGCATGTTTGAGCACGTTGTTGATCGCCTCTTGCGCGATGCGATAAAGGGCGAGCTTCACATCAACGTCGATGCGCTGTACGGTGTCGATTTCCATATCGATGTTAATGCGGCGCTGGCTCCACATACCTTCCGCCAGATGCTTCAGCAGCTCGTTGAGGCTAATTTGCTCGATAGCCTCCGGGCGGAGTTCCAGTAGCAGCATGCGGGTTTCGGCGAGGGCACCACGTGTGAGTTGGTGGAGTTCTAGCAGCAGTTCCTTAGCACCCTCGGGGGCATCGTGCCACTGCCGAGGGATGGCCTGCGCGATGATGCTTGCGGAAAACAGCGCCTGGGTTACCGAGTCGTGGAGTTCGCGGGAAATGCGCTCGCGCTCTTCTCGGGCAGCGTCGTGGCGTGCCTGCGAATAGTGAACCACCCGCTCGATTATCGGGCCGGCCAGTGCGGCAATCTCCTCCAGCTCCTTAACGTCTCGGGTCACATCGCGTTCGGCGGATGCCACGCCAGAAATTAGGAAGCCGACGTGGTGGGCACTCATGACCGGACAGATGATCTCCTGGGTACTCTCTGGCATCAACTCACCGGCTATCTGGGGAGGTTTGTACACCGACGTTTGTAATGGTGGGCTGTACGCTCCAGTCCGTGCGAGTTCAACCGCGAGTCGAAAACCCAGGTTGGTATCGCCTGGCTTGGTGCCGTCGAGCATCCACACCGCGTCGTAGTCGTTGATCAACAGGGCAACCGTTGAAATCGATGTTTGGCTATGTGCGTGTTCCAGGATGACCGCAACGACCTCGTTCAGGAAAACGTGCCGATCGGTAGAAGCGAGGATCGGACGTTGTGCAGTCGTTTCCTCGGCACCGTTGGTGTAATGCTGGATGAGTCCGGCAAGTGTAGCCCGGGTGGTGGGCATCGGTAGGTACACGTCATAGAGGTCTGCCACGCGGTAGAACGACTGCTTGTTGAAGGGTGTTAGCAGAATAATCGCCGGTTGCGTTTGCAGCGTATTTCGAGCAGCATTTATCTCCTCGGCGTTTTGCAGCAACATGACCCCATCAATCAGGAGCAGGTCGGCCTGAGAAGAGAGTGCTTCATCGCCACACGAGATAACCGCGTAATCTGTGTCCAGCCATTCCGCCAGAATCTCGGAATTGCGGCGGTTGTTGAAGCAAAGTTGGATGCGTGCCTTGGCACTGGTGTAGTTGGTCACAGTCATTCTTCGCCCTCGTGGCCAGCCGTAAAATGATGCATCCCCGTGAGAATGCCGTGGAGGCCATCGAGTGGCGGCCCAACCGTAATGCCTTGCGCCTCGGAGAAGGTGACCTCGCGCATGGATTTCTCGAAGTCGCTTACACGCTTCTTCAGCACCCCTATAGCACGGTGCAGCTCGCTGTTGGTCTCGAAGTACCTCAGGAAGACGATACTGTCCATCAGGTAGCTGATGTCGATCTCCGTCGCGCGGAATGGGTCGACGATACGATGAACCTCGTTGACCAAAATCGTCGTGATACCCATATTGCGAAGGTATTTGCACTGCGTATGCAGGTATCGTGTGAGGTTATCGCCCTGGATGGAGAGCTCGTAACCTGCGACGCTGTCGATCATCACGAGGGACGTATTGCGCTGCTCGACCTCGTCTTTTACCATCCCTGCGAATTCATCTGGCGTGAAGCGAAGCGGTTCGATTTGCACGATACGGAGGGATTCGGCATCGAGCATATCGCCGATAGGTATCTTCAACGATCGACAGCGTTCGATCACGGTACGGTCGTCCTCTTCGAAAGTAAACACGACCGACCGCTCGCCCCGTTTGGCGGCCTCGTTCATAAACTGGATTCCTAACGTGGTCTTTCCAACGCCGGTTGGCCCTGTGAACAACGATACCGTCCCCCGTTCGAGGCCACCATGCAGCAGCTCATCGAGTTCATCTAACCCAGAGGAGATGGTTTCGATACTGAATACGCGCAACGAGTGTTCTGGCTCTGCAAGGCGTGGGAACACCTGCATGCCGTTATCGGTTAGGCGCACCGTATGGTACCCATGTTGGAAATCGGAGCCACGAAACTTCTCGACACTTAACATTCGCCGATGGGGTGTGGTTTCCAACCGGATGATGCCATCGCTTACAAAGCGCAACTCATCGTCTGGGGTCGATTCGCTTTCTTCCGACGTAAACAGGACCGTGGTGTCACGCTCCTTCATAAATTGGATAAACGAAGTGACGAAGCGACGAAACTCTGATGTGTCATTCGTCAAAAAGCGCAATTGGGTTATCGCGTCGACAAAGATGCGAGTCGGGCGCAGGTCGTCTACCAACGTCACAATTCGCTGGGTAATCGGTTCGCGCTCGACCTCTGCGGCAGTAAAGATGTCGTAGGCTTGCACATTGGCGAAAAAATCGGAGCCGGGGCTGAGGTCGAGAAAATGAATCGCTTCGCAGTCGATACCTACCCGTTGTGCGTTGAACTGCACCTGCTCGGGCGTTTCGCTGAAGGTGATGAACAGGTTCGACATCGGTACTTCCGACAGAAAGTGCAGGCCAAGTGTCGTTTTGCCGGTTCCGGCGCGGCCTCGCACGAGGTACGCCCGGCGCGGTAGCAACCCACCATGAAGCACGTAATCTAGGCCAGGGATACCCGTTTGCACACGTTCTACGGTGTCGGCTTTGTTGGTTGTATCGGTCATGCAGTCATCCTATGAATGGGCGCGCCTTACGCGGGCCACTCGCTGTACCTTACCAAGCTGGCACGATTTTAGCGCATATCTTGGCAAAAAATCCCCCACCTGACCCATCCATTCTTATCCAGCGCGCACCCCCGAGCAGCCCCAACCTGAACTACGCTTATTCTCGACTCATTTTGTCTACGTGTGGTTTCACTTTCATAGGATGCATTGTCAACCCATCGTGCTTGCCGTGCCAGGCAAGTAGCTATCACAACAATTTGCCAACAGGCCAATTGAGGTGCCCCAAATAAGGAGCCAGCGATTATAATGCCATACGACACGATCGACGATTTGCCGGAAAACGTCCGCAACCCGCTGCCGCAGCATGCGCAAGAGAAATTTAGGAGAAATTGAAAGGGGCATTCAACAGTGCCTGGGAAGACTACGCCGATCCTGAGGATCGCCGTGGCGACGATAGCCGCGAAGAAACGGCCTTTCAGGTCGCGTGGGCGGCTGTGAAACAAAGCTACACGAAGGACGAAGAAACCGGTAACTGGAAGAAAAAGGATTAGACGAAAATCCGATGCCGCCCTTTAAGAACATCCATGTCATTGCGAACCCCGCTGCCGGTGGCGATACACCGGTGATTGCTGTACTTAACCGTGTCTTTCGCGAAACGGGAATTCGCTGGGATTTACGCATCACGCATGATGATGGCGACGGCGCTACCCTTGCCCGAGCCGCCGTCGAAGAAGGTGCAGACCTTGTGCTGGCGTATGGCGGTGATGGCACAGTGATGGATGTCGTCAATGGCATGTACGAGACCGACGTGCCCTTTGGCATATTGCCTGGGGGCACGGGCAATGCCGCAGCAGGTGCGCTTAATCTACCTGGGAGCTTAGAACGTGCTGCGGCATTTTATGCGCTTGATCAGGGGCATACCGCACACGTGGACCTCGGCATGGTTAACGGTAAGGTCTTCTTGCTGCGTGCCGATGTCGGCCAAACGGCGGACCTCATCGATGAGGCACACAATCGCGAACTCAAAGATCAATACGGCGCGATTGTATACTACTGGGCGGTGCTGCGAGCGTTGGCAACCGTCGAAAACGTGCCGTTCAAGCTGACGATCGACGGGGTGCAGCACGAGTCCGAAGGGGCGGCATGTATGGTCGCCAACCTGAACAACATCGGCTCGTTTAACCTGCGCATCGACGCAGGCATCACCCCTCAGGATGGGGTGCTGGATGTGTTTGTCATCAACAAGACCCTGCAAAGTGTTGCGTCGTTGGTTGCAAGCCTCACCAACATGGCGGATTTCAAGAAGTTCTGCACGTACTACACAGGCGTAGACATCAAAATAGAGTCAGAAGTCCCCCTGCCCGTAATGCTCGACGGCGAAGATGCTGGCGAAACGCCCCTCTCCGTCAAAGCCCTGCCCAGCGCACTTAAGCTCTACATACCGAAACCGTAACTTCGTCAACAAGGTGAATCGACCATGGAGGTGATACGCCTTCTGGTCGATAGCCGTGCTTTTACGATAGCCTAGCAGGAGCACCTCATGACCATCCGCTGGTTGACTTTGCTCGAAAACCTACAGGAGGCCTTCTGGTTCATCCCGGCCCTGATGTCTTTCGCTGCCGTGGTAATGGCGGTTTTCCTGGTGCAAGTCGATCTATTTGTCGATGTACCGCTAGAGACGATCCTGCCCATTAGCAATGATCCCGACGGCGCGAGGACGATGATGTCTACGATTGCCAGCGCATTTCTTGGCATTGCGGCGAGCTTATTCTCCATCACATTAGTTGCAATGACGCTGGCGTCACAACAGTTTGGGCCGCGCTTGCTGGGGAATTTCATGCGGGACCGCACGAACCAGACCGTGTTAGCCACCTTCATTGGCACGGCAATCTACTGCCTGTTGGTGCTATGGAGCATCCAGGATGACCAGGGGGCGACTTTTGTGCCGCAACTGGCCGTCGCGGGGGGGATCGTTTGGGCCGCTTTTGGGCTGGGGATGTTTATCTACTTTATCCACCACATTGCAGAGTCGATCCGTCTATCGCAGCTTGTGGCCGCAATCGGCGACGACTTCGATGTGGTACTCGGGCGCATGTACCCGAAAATGATCGGCGAATCGGCATCGACGGCTGTGCCCCTCGGCAATGCATCTATCGACAAACTCATCGCCGATTTCCATCCGATCGAAAGCTCACGGAGCGGCTACGTACAATCCGTTAACGGGGAGCGGCTGATGCAGCTTGCCGTCGACCACGACCTGATCGTTGTACTAAACCTGCGCCCCGGCCAATTTATGTCCTACGGGCAGGTGGTCGCCTACGCAGGGCCTCGCGAGGGCGAACTGCCACCCGAGCTGACCGAAGCCATCGAGCAGGGCTTCCTCCTTGGTAACGACCGCTCACAAGTGCAGGATATCGACTTCCTGTTCGAAAAGCTCGCCGAGATCGGCATCCGCGCGATGTCGCCTGGGGTTAACGACCCGTACACGGCTGTCATGTGTCTGGACCGCATCGGTGCAGGTCTCAGCCGAGTGGTAGCCCAGGAGCTTGCCACCAGCAACCGCTACGATACAAACGGCACCCTGCGTGTGATCGCCCGCGAGACAACGACGCTGGACGGATTGATGAGCACGAGCTTCGAGCAGTTGCGTTACTACGCTGCGAGTGATCTTAGTGTGCTTAGCCACATGCTGCATGTGCTTACCCAGGTCACACTACAGACGAACCACCCCGATCACCGCGATGTGTTGCGCGAGCACATCGCGCGCACCCAGCACTATATCGAGCAGATCGAGCCGCAAGGTTGGGATAAGCGCAACGCGGATGAGGCCTACAAAAACGCATTGGCAGCGCTGGAACCCTAGCCCTCGCCAAGTTTCCCGGGCAACGCTGGGTCAACCAGCCCACTCTTAACCGGGCTATGTGGGCACACTTAGATGACATGTGAGCAATGGTGTATTAGACTCCAACAAAGCCAGGCAAGGCCACTAGGTACGATGCGCTGGCTGGCAACAACGAACGAAAAGCAATCAAGGAGTTTATCGCCACATGGCAAACTACGAACAGTCTATCGATGTGAACGTTCCCGTGCGTATGGCCTACAATCAGTGGACGCAATTCGAGGAATTTCCCCAGTTTATGCAGGGTGTCAAGGAAATCAGGCAGATTGATGACACGCACCTGCAGTGGATGGCCGAAATTGCCGGCCTTGAGCAGGAATGGAATGCAGTTATCACCGAGCAAACGCCAGACCAGCGTATTGCCTGGACCAGCACCTCGGGTGCCGAAAACGCCGGCGCGGTGACGTTCCACAAAATCGACGACAATACCACGCGCGTGATGTTGCAAATCGACTACGACCCTGAGGGTTTCATCGAGAATGTCGGCGCGGCACTAGGCGTTGTAGAAGGTCGCATGAAAGGTGACCTGGAGAACTTCAAGCAGTTTATCGAAGCGCGCGACACGGCAACCGGCGCGTGGCGAGGCGAGGTTGAGCAGGAATGACCCGCGAGGGGACACGGGTATCGTGGGCCTGGGGCGACGGGCGCGGCGAGGAAAACGTGCAGGAACTATACTGCGAGACTGTAACGCTACGCATCAAGGGTACGCTCGTCTCCCGACACGGAACTCAGGACAACCCGGCCTATCGCATCAAGCAGGATGATGGGAGCCAGGTCTTAAAGCTTCACAGCGAACTGTGTTCGGAGAGCTAGCACACGATAAACCAATTCGTACGGGTGAGCTTCATCGTCTCACCCGTTATGCTGCATTAGGTCTCGCGTCGGTTCCGTACGAAGCGACGGCGTATGTCGCGAATGCGACTACGCGGTTGGGGAACTGCGTCGATGATGTGAACCTCTGGCGCATCGGTTGGTAAGGTCGGGTCATCGGGTGGTTGGGGGGTGGTGAACACAAGCTGGCGCCGC
>CAYSVE010000073.1:0-13543 GCA_964434365.1 uncultured Anaerolineaceae bacterium
ATTGGTCGCCGGATGGCACGAAGCTGGTCGGCGTGCGCTGGACGCCGCACCCTCACCCTGACGACCGCGGCCCGGTGCCGGGCATCCCTGCGCCGACGGTGCGTGTGGTGCGTCGGCTGCGCTATCGGCGCGATGGCACGGGCTGGGTGGAGGACCGCTACGCGCAAATTTGGGTGCTGGAACTGTCCACGGGCGACCTTGTGCAGGTCACCGACAGCGAGTGCGACTACGGCAGCCCGAAGTGGAGCCACAGCGGCACGCAAATCGCGTTTGTGGGCACCAGCCGCGAGCAGAACATCGCGCTGGGGTACGGGCAAATCTTCGTCTGCGACTTCCTCGGCGGCGCACCGCGTTTGCTGATGCCGGACTGGCAGGGGTCGGCGGTTAGCCCGGCGTGGGGGCCAAACGATGCGCACATCGCGTTTGCGGGGCACAACCTCCCCCCGCCCGTGAACCGGCGGAACTTCTGGCAGGTGCACCTGGCTTATGTGACCGCAGGCACCGCAACAAAACTCGGCGATGACCTGAACGACGAGGTCGGCAATTATGCCGTCGCCGACCAACGGGCGGGACTGGCGAATGTCACGGTGAAGTGGGCACCGGATGACCCGTACATCCACTTTTTGCTGACGGAGCAGGGCGGCACGAACCTCTACCGCATCGATACCGATGGCAATTACGAGAAGCTGGTGGGCCACGAGAGTGTGGTGTTCGAGTACAGCCCGGCAGCGGGGGAGACGGCCGCCTATGGCGAAGCCGACCCCGCCAGCCCTGGTGATTTGTACGTGTGGCAGGGTGGCGAATCCACGAAAATTACGGACCTCAACCCCTGGCTGCGCGACTACGACCTCGCGACGCCGCGAAGCTACTGGTACGACGGCGTCGATGGCGCGCAGGTCCATGCTTGGGAGATGAAGCCGCTTAACTTCGAGGCGGGGCGGCAGTACCCGGCCATCGTGTATGTGCACTGCTCGATGTTCTCGTGGGACTTCAACCACGAGTTCCAGGTGTATGCCAACAGCGGCTTCGTGGTGGCGTACTTCAACCAACGCGGGACGACCGCCGGTTACGGCCAGGAATGGACGCACGCCAGCATGGGCGACCAGGGCGGCAAAGACTACGAGGAAGTCATGCTTGGGGTAGATGACCTCACCTCGCGGCCATACGTCGACGCGGATCGATTGGGCGTGACGGGGGGCAGTTGCGGCGGCTTCATGACGAACTGGGTGGTGGGGCACACCGATCGCTTTGCGGCGGCGGTGACCCAGCGCTCCATCGTGAACCAGATCAGCATGTTTGGCACATCGGACATCGGCCCGGAGTGCACCGAGGGCGAAACCGGCACGAACCCCTGGCGTGACCTCGAAGCGAGTTGGAAGCAGTCGCCCATTGCCTATGCGGCGAACATCAACACGCCCCTGCTGATTATCCACAGCGATGAAGACTACCGCTGCCCGTTGGAACAGGCCGAGCAGTTGTTCGCGGCGTTGCGCTGGATGAACAAACCCGTGGAGTTGGTCATCTTCGAGGGGGAGAGCCATGGCCTCTCGCGCGGGGGGCGGCCCGGCAATCGCATCGAACGGCAGCGGCGCATTCTCGGCTGGTTTTTAAAGTATCTGGGGGCGCACGCGGTCGCAAGGAAGGAGCAAACACGATGAAAGTTGGAAACTTAGAGGCCAAACCCGGCGAGCACGTCTTTGGGTATCTCAAGACGGGCGCGGGGCGATCGGGCTTAAGCCCGGATGTACCGGTGCACCTGTTCGCCGGGGCCGAACCCGGCCCGACGCTGCTTGTACAGGGGGCTATCCACGGGGCAGAGGTGATCGGGTCCATCGCGGTGTTGAACTTCGTAGGGGACCTGGACCCGACAACCCTACGTGGCAACGTGATCGCCGTGCCGGTGGTCAACCGGGCCGGGTTCGAGCTGGGTGAGCGCGGTTCGCGGATGGACAACAAGGACATCAGCCGGTTATTCCCCGGGAAGGCGGGCGGCAGCGTCTCCGACCAGATTGCGTATGTGTACTACGAGGAAGTGATTCGGCAAGCCGATGTGATGCTGGACTTCCATGCTGGGGCGCGCACGGCCTACGAGCGCTATGTGCTGTTCGGTGCGGAGGACGACCCGGACAACCTCAGCGAAATCGAGAAAATGCGGCGTAAGCTGGTCGTCGCGTTTGGGGTCGATCAGGCGGCGTTCTTCCCGCCGGGGACGTTCGGCGCGAACAAGGCCAAGAAGGCCATCGAAGACGCAAACACCGCGCAGATCACCCTGGAGTTTGGCGGGGGTACGGGGTGGTTCAAAAACGGCGCAGATAATGTGCGCGATGCGGAACGTGGCATGTGGAACGCGCTCAAAGCGATGCGCATGATCGACGGGGAGTTCGAGGCCGATGGGCCGCTGTGCACAGTCTACAATGCGGGCGTCGTCATCTGGAAACCGGATGTCGATGGGCTGTTTGTGCGGCTGAAGAAGTTCAAAGACGCCCTGAAAACGGGCGACGTGTATGGCCAACTGTTGGACCCCTACACGGGCGAAGTTCTTGCGGAACTAAAAACACCGAAGGATGGCATCGTCATCCCCAGCGGCCAGGAGTGGCCGACCATCGGCGCGACGTCGGTGGGCATTTTGGGGACGATCGACCGGGTGGAAGATCGGCGCACAATGGACCTGTACCTGTAATAAGGAGCGACGCTCACATGACGACGAAAATCGGCACGATAGAAGCCCAACCGGGCGAGAAGGCATTCGGCCAGTTCAAAACAGGTGAAACCCACGGGCGCTTCCCGGTGACGGTGCCGCTACACCTCATCAACGGGGCGAGCGATGGCCCCATGCTTGTTATACAGGCGGGGTTAAGCGGGTTGGAGATCGAACCGGCGCTGATACTGCCCAAGCTTGTGGACGAGATCGACGCGGCGGCGTTGCGCGGCACACTCGTGATTGTCCCGCTGATGAACACGGGAGGCTTCGAGTTCACGCAGGTGAACAGCCCGTGGGACGACAAAAACCTGAACGACCTCGGGCGCGGGCGCGCGGACGGCTCGGTGAGTGAGCAGATGCTCTACCAGTATTACGAGGCCGTTGTGGCCAACGCGGACGCGCTGATCGAAATACGCACGGGTGCGCAGTGGAGCTACCACCGCTATGCCGAGGTGTTCAAAACGGGCGATGTTGCGAAGTCGCAGGCGTTGGCGGTTGCGCTGGGGTTGCCGCAGGTGATACTCAGCGAGGCGACCGGGGGCGCGATGGCCCTCGCTGCTGCGGGTGACGGCAAGGCCGCCGTCGTGGCGCACATTGGTGGGGGGCCGGGTTTGCGCGATTATCGCGAGGAAGACCTCGGGCGCTCACGGCGGGCGGTGGTTAATGCGCTGCGGCACATGGATATGCTCGACGGTGAGGTCGAAGCGGAAACGGAAACCATCGCCGTCATCGAGGCGCATACGGTGCTTACCCCCGCTGGCGAGCGCGGCTTCACATTCATCGATGCGAGCAAACGCGGCGCAGCGGTAACCAAAGGGGAGCAAATCGGCTATGTGCGGCACCCGTTCAGCGGCGAAATCGTCGAAGAAATTACTGCGCCCCGCGCCGGGGTGATGGTCCATGCGGGGGCATCGTGGCCGGTGCCGCTGGAAGATCTCACGTTGGCGATATTGGGCGACATCAAAGAAGAGATTATGGTGCGCTGAGGAGGCGCTTATGTTGACACATGACGGCTTAAAACGTGATGTGGCCGGGCGCATCCAGCGCATCCAGGCCATGATGAAAGAAAATGACCTCGCGGCGTTGGTGATTGTGGGGCAGGCGGCACCCGGCGGCCTCGGCGCGCTGCGATACATCACGCACGCGCATTTGTGGGGTGGGGGCGCGTATGGCGTGCTCGGTGCCGATGACCCGCACCCGTGGTTGCTTGTGTGGAGCAGTTACCAGGGCGTGTGGAGCCGCAACGAAACGACCACCCTGCCGGAGCGTGTCGAGTCGCCGACGGGCGACATCGTCGAGCGGACGGTGGAACTCGCCAAGGAGTTCGCCAGCGGCGGCAGGCGCATCGGCATGGTGAACATGAACAAGCTGATGAGCGTAGGCACCTATCGGCAGTTCGAGTCGTTGCTCGATGGCTACGAGATGGTGGAGGTCACCGGCCAGTACAACGACATTCGGCAGATTAAAACGCCATTTGAGCTAGAGGCTATCCAGCAGAACGGCTACATCCTCGATAGCTCGCTGGATGTGTTCCGTGATGAGGCATACATCGGCGCGCGCTACTGGGATGTATGTGCAGCGGTGGAAGGCTATGTGAAGTCGTTCGGGGCGTTCTGGGGTCGTACGAAACTGTCGCTGGATCATACACCGTACACCGTGCCGACCGACAAAAACCTGCGCATGAAGGCCGACGACATCATCAACTTCGAGATTGTGTACGAGTCGCCGTATGGGTACTGGCTGGAAATGACGACGGTCTTCAGCTTTAAGACGCTCCCCGCAGAAAGCCAGGCCCTACTCGATGGCTACCTGGCCGCGGTCGATGCGTCATCGGCGGTGGCGAAGGCCGGGAACACCTTCGCGATGATCTCCGAGGCGAACGACAACGCCCTGCGCGAGTTGGGCTTCAACGTAGTAGGGAAGCACACCCCCGATTGCCACAGCACCGGCCTCGATGGCAGCGATGGGCCTAGCACGCTCAGCAATCCAGGCTTCGTGCTGAAGCCGAACATGGTGTTGTCGTATCACCCGGGCACGGTGCTGGAGAACAACCGGGGCTTTTTGATCTCGGATAACTTCCTCGTGACGCCCGAGGGCGCGGTTCGGCTGTCGCCACACAACGCCAGTCGCTACTCGATTCGGCTGGAGGGCTAGGTGTGGTTTGTTTGATTTTTCGAGGGGGGGTGGTGCGTATAAGCGGATGCGCCTAAACGACGTTTGAACGGTTATCGACTGCTTGGTAGAGAAGCGAGATAGTGAGGAGTATGCTGTGAACTTTTTACGGTCAATTTTCCTGACGGCCCTATTGGTGGCCGCGCTGGGGGCGCAGCTTGTATCTGCGCAGGACGAGGTATCGGAATTTGTGTTTGCCCATCCGGGGCCAGTGCGCACGATGGACGCGCCTGTGACGTGGTTCGGGTCGACCCATTGGTTGACAAACCTGCTCTACGACTGCCTCATCTGGCGGGCGGCAGATGGCGAAGGCTATGTGGGCCAGGCCGCCGAAAGCTGGGAGAACATCGATGATCTGACGTGGCGCTTCAACCTACGCCCGGGCCAAACGTTCCAGAACGGTGAGCCGCTGGACGCCGAGGCGGTGAAGTGGAACATCGACCGTGTGCGCACCCGCGAGGACTTCCTGGTGCAGCCGCAGTGGCAGTTCGTGAGCGAAGTGGTCGTCATCGACGAGGTGACGGTGGACATCATCACCGTGAACCCGCACCCGTACTTCGAGTACGATGTGAGCTTCAATGGGTGCCAGTTGCTACCGCCAGACTACATGGCCGAAGTGGGCGAAGAAGAATTTGCCCGTAGCCCGGTGGGCAGTGGCCCCTACATTCTGTCCGAGTTCACCGAGAGCGACCGCTACGTCTTCGAGGCGTGGGATGATTACTGGGGTGGGCGTCCCGAGGTCGACCGTGTGATCTACCAGGTCATTCCAGAGCAATCGGCACAGGTAGCCGCCCTGCTCGCCGGTCAGGTGGACCTCATCCCCACGGTGCCGGTGCCAGACCGTGAAAACCTGGAAGCTGCCGATGGCATTTCGCTGGTTACCGAGACATCCAACCGGATGCACCACTTCTACCTGCGTGTAGAAACCGAAACCGGCGCCGTCGCCGAGACATACCCCGACTTCTCGCCGGCCACGCTAGACGCGAACGTGCGCCAGGCGATCAGCCATGCGTTGGATCGTACGCTGCTGGCGGAGGTGCAGGGTTCGGCCAGCCCACGCCTGGGGCGGGTGTGCTCGTACTACCCTGAGGGCTTCCCCGAGCGGCTGGCATCGCAAGAGGCCATCGACGATTGGTACGACCCGGCGTTGTCGCAGCAACTATTGACCGACGCCGGGTTCGACCTCGACGCCGGTGAAGGCCCGACGATTTTCCTCGACGCGCCGACCTTCCAGTTTGGTGGTGAGCGCGAAGTGGCGGAAATCGCCGCTGTGATGTTGGAGGATGCCGGGTTCAACGTGGAGTTGAACATTCTGGACTCGTCGGCCTATGCCGAACAGATTACATCGGGCGGCAACAACCGCGACATGATGATGACCACCCTCGGTTGTGCGCCGTCGCTCATTCCGTTGTTCTACCAGTGCAGTTGGGTACAGGCGAACTACAACGTCTGCCTCGAAGAGTGGGATGAAATCGCGCAGGCGATCCTCACGACGGTGGATAGCGACGAGCGCCTCGCGCTGTGGGAACAGTGGTGGGACGTCTACCTCGATTACTCGCAGACAATTACGCTGTACGAGATCGACAATGTGATGGCGTACAACTCATCGGAGTTTGTGTTTACGCCTCGCAAGGATGGCTGGTTCACATTCCGCGATTTGCGGTTGGCTGAATAATCGTCGGCCTCTCCCCGCCGCGCCGTGTGGTGGGGAGAGGCCGTTTTACGTTCGGTAGTTCTCAGCAGCACCTAGCCCGGAGGAGCGTCAGTTGAGACGGTTCATATTGGTGCGGTTTTTCCAGATGTTGATTACGCTTTTCGTTGTCTCGCTCATCGTGTTTTTTATGGTGCGGCTGAAGGGCGACCCGATTGCGATTATGGCCCCGCCCACCTTCAACGAAGAGCAGGTTGAGCGCCTGCGCGAGGCATGGGGGTTCGACCGGCCCATCTGGGAGCAGTACGTCATCTTCGTGACGAAGGCCATCACGGGCGACTTTGGCGAGTCGATACAGGCGCGCCGCCCGGCGATGGAACTGGTCATCGAGCGGCTTGGGTACACCTACCTATTGGCGGCAGCGTCGTCGTTAGTGGGCATCGCCATTGCGATACCGTTGGGCATCGTCTCTGCGTTGAACCGCAATAGCGCCGTCGACCTGGTGAGCACCGCTTTGGCCTCGATCGGTACGGCGATGCCAAGCTTCTGGCTGGGGTTGATGTTGATCATCGTGTTTTCGGTCAATTTGCGGATGCTCCCGGCGTTCGGTGCCCTCGAGCCGGCGGCGATCATCATGCCTTCGGTGACGCTGGGCGTGGGGATGGCGGCGCGGTTGTCTCGGCTGACGCGCTCCGCGATGCTAGAGGTGCTCAACCAGGATTACATCCGCACGGCGCGGAGCAAGGGCCTGAGAGATCGTGTGGTGGTGGTACAGCACGCGCTGCGCAACGCGCTCATTCCGATTATTACGGTGTTCGGGTTACAGTTGGGGTGGCTGCTGGGCGGTTCGGTGGTCGTGGAAAGTGTTTTTAGTTGGCCGGGCCTTGGCCGCCTGATGATCGACTCCATCAACGTGCGCGACATCACCGTGGTGCAGGCCGGGTTGTTCTGGTTTGCGCTGTCGTTCATTCTCATCAATTTCATCGTCGACCTGTTGTACGCCGTGCTCGACCCACGAATCCGTTACACGTAACGAGTGAGAGCTGCCTATGACCGCACAAATCGAACAACCCGCTGGCCAGGTGCCAACCATCGCGACGTTGCAACCGCTACGGCAACGTACCAAAGGCCCGGCGCGCTTCTGGTATGAGTTGCAGCGGAACCCGGTGGGCCTTATCGGGGTGATAATCGTCGGGTTTGTGGTGCTGCTGGCGTGTTTGGGGCCGGTCGTGGTGGCACCCGCCCCCACCCAGGACCCCCTGCGCGCGCGGTTCAAACCGCCCGGTTACAGCGACGACGACGGTACCTTTTGGCTCGGCACCGACCAGTTGGGCCGCGATATCTTCAGTCGCATCATCGCGGGCAGCCGAATTTCGGTGTTTGTGGGCACGGTGTCGGTGCTCATCGCAGGCAGCATCGGCGTGATGTACGGCCTCGTGAGCGGGTTCGTCGGTGGCTGGGTGGATTCCATCCTTATGCGGCTCGCGGACGGCCTGCTAAGTATTCCGTTCATTATTCTGGTCGTGGCGATTTCGGGCGTCGTGGGGGCGGGCCTTACCACGCTCATTCTCATCCTTGGCTTCACCGGGTGGGTGACGTATGCGCGCGTCATCCGTGGCGAGGTGTTGAAGGTGCGTGAGTTAGAGTACGTCGTCGCAGCGTACTCCATCGGCCAGAACCGCTTCAAGGTGATGATGATCCACATTTTGCCGAACGTGATTTCGTCGGGTATCGTGCTCGCGGCGACGCAGGTGGGCGTGACGATCCTCGCGGAGTCGTCGCTGAGCTTTTTGGGCCTGGGTGTGAAGCCCCCGACCGTCACATGGGGTCTGATGCTTTCCGATGGGCGGCAGTACATCAACAGCGCATGGTGGATGACGACCTTCCCCGGCCTCGCGATTACGATCACGGTGTTGGGCGTGGTGTTTTTGGGAGACTGGCTGCGCGATGTGCTGGACCCGAACCTTAACGCGCAGGAGTAGCGAAGCAAAAGGTTGAAAGTAACGAGTTGTTGCCCGTGTAAATGTGAGGCGATGGTCCATTCGGGCAATCGTCGTACAGTGGCCAAGCGAAGGATGGGAGGAGTTTCATGTCTGCTCAGATGACATTTCGAGTGCCGCGCTCACGCGCTTTCGAAACGCACACTACTCTGCGCGCCGAAATCGAGGCGGCGCTGGCGCCGCTGCTGTACGGGCACATGGGGGCCGGTTATGCCGCTCGGGCGGCGTTCGAAACTGACTTTGCCGCGTTCGTGCAGCAGAAGCACGGCGTTGGTGTCCATTCTGGCACGGCGGGGCTTTTCATCGCGTTGAAGGCATGCGGTGTGGGGCCGGGCGATGAGGTTATCACCGTGGGTAACTCCGATATTTCGACGACGGCGGCGATTCATCACTGCGGCGCGACGTCGGTGTTGTGTGATGTGCTGCCGACAGACTACACGATCGATGTATCGCAGGTGGAGGCGCTCATCACGACGAAAACGCGTGCGCTGCTGCCGGTCGATTTGCACGGTCACCCTGCCGATGTGCGAGCGCTGCGCACGATTGCGGAGGCGCACGGCCTGCGCATCATCGAGGATGCGGCCCTCGCTGCCGGGGCCTGCGACCACGGGGAACCGGTCGGCCACTTCGCGGATGTGACGGTGTTCAGTTTTGCGCCGTACAAGCCACTCGGTAGTGTGGGCAACGGCGCGATGCTCGTCACGAGTGCCGACGACCTCGCGCACAAGCTGCGGATGCTCGTCGGCTATGGGCACGCACCGACAAAATCGTTGATCGGCGCGCAGCACTACATCGACGAGGGGTTTAACGTACCGCTGGACACGCTACAGGCGGCACTACTCGGCGTGAAGTTGCCTTACCTCGCAGTGTGGACTGCGCAACGACAGCAAATCGCGTCGGCGTATGCCGAAGGGCTGGCTGACGTACCCATCGATTGCCCGAGTTTTCGTGCCGAGGCTGCGCCGACGTTTCGGTCGTACACGATTTGTGTCGAGGATCAACAGCGGGTGTTCGAAGGGCTACGCGCGGCGGGGATCGAGATTGTGCTGCACTACAAGCCACCGGCCTACCAGCATCCAGTATATGGCGGGGCACTGCGCAACAGCGAGAACCTCCCCGTCACCGATCATCTGGCGGCGCATCTCATCAACCTGCCGGTGACGCCGGAACTCACCACCGACGATACCGATTACGTCATCGACGTGCTGCGAGCACTCGTCAGCTAAGCCACGCGGCGACCCCGCCTACGAGATGGCTCCACGCAGATCCGTGCGCCTCAGCAAAGTACAGTTTGATACAGGGGTAACCCCATGACATACATCGACCAAATTACGGATTACGCGCTTAACCTGCAATACGACGACATCCCACCGGAGGCGGTTCAACTGGCGAAATGGATCGTGTTCGATACGCTGGGCACGGGCCTGGGCGGCTTCCAACGCGACCTCGGCCAGAAAGCGGTTCGCTTCGGTGCAGAGATGTACCCTGGCGATGCGGCTACAATCATCGGCTCTGGTGAACGCTCGACGATGGAGGGGGCGGCCTTCGCCAACGGCGTGATGGTGAAAATCCTCGGCATGGACGACTCGCATCGGTCGGCGGGGCACATCGCGTCGCAGTTGATACCGGCAGTGCTCGCCGTGGCTGAGGCCTACGAGACAACCGGCAAGGACGTCATCACGGCGATTGTTGCGGCGTACGATTTCGCGGTGCGGGTGGGGTTGCAGGTGCGGCATGCGCAGCGCGCACGCGGCCTGGACCTGAAGGGCACGGTGGGGCCGATGGCCTCGGCGTTGGGGGCGGCGCGCTGTGCGGGCCTCAGCGCAGCGCAAACGCGTCATGCCATCGGCATGGCCGCCGATATGGCAAGTGGCACCGAGCAATATGTGTATGAGGGCGGCCTGTGCGACACGAAAGACCTCATCGCGGGCTTTGGGGCGCGCAGCGGCGTCTTCGCGATGCGTTTGGCCGAAGGCGGCTTCTATGGCCCCAGCGAAGCACTCGAAGGCGAGTACGGCTTCTTCCGTGCGTTTGGCGAGGGCACCCACGACCCGGCGTGGCTCGATGACCTGGGTGAACACTTCGCCATCACGACGACGGCCTTCAAGCCGCACGGCGGGTGCAGGCACACGCATCAGGCGGTCGATGCGGTGCAGCAGTTGCTCAGCGAAGCACCACTCGACACGACGACCATCGACCGGGTGTGCATCGAAACGTACGGCTACGCGACACGGCCTATCTTCCGTGTGGACCCGAACCCGCCCTCGCGGGATGTGGCTGGGCTGAGCATTCGCGTCGCGACGGCGGTCGCGTTGGTGCGGGGCAGCGCGTGGCCGCAAGACTACGCCTACTGGGACGACCCCGAAGTGCGGCGTCTGCGGCAAATCACCGATGTTGAGGTAGAGCCGGACATCGAAGCGGGTTACCCGGCATCGAACGGGTGCCGCCTGCAACTCAAGCTAAGCACGGGCGAAGATCGCAGCGTGTACGTGCCAAACATGAAGGGTGAACCGGAGTTTCGGATGACGGCGACGGAACTTGTGGATAAATTCTGTGCGCTCACGCGCGACCTGTTCGACGAAGCGCACGCCGAAAGCATCTACGAACGGTGTGAGGAACTGGAAAATGCGGCGAACATCGGCGCGATTATCGATATGACTGTACCGAAGCCGGTTTAGCAGGCAACAACTGCGTGGCAGGTCGGGTTCATACCGACGACCTGCCACGCACTCGATTTATATCCGGGCTACGCTGCGAAGGTGGCGCGGCTTCGCGGGTGCTGCGTGTACACGACGAAACTGCACCGTTTGCACGAGGACGATGCTTAGCAGAATGATGAACACCCCGCTCCACTGCTGCACACCGAACCCCAGACCCAGGAAAAAGTAGCCCATCAACACGGCGACGACCGGACTGAGCAGCCCCAAAAACGAGACCTGATACGCGTGCAATTTCCCGATGCCACGAAACCACAGCGCATAGCCCAACGCCGTATTGACGAGGCTCATCCACACATAGCCGCTCATGTTGCGGGCGGTCAGCTCAGCGGGGAGGCCTTCGAAGAAGAGGGCCATAGGCAGCAGCACCAACCCACCGGCGACGAGTTGCCAGCCGGTGAAGGGCATAAGGCCGACGGGCTTTCGCCAGCGTTTTGTGAGCACGATGCCGGACGCCATCGAGAGGACGGAGCCAGCAGCGGCCAGCACACCAAGTGCATCGAGTTGGGCGGATGTGTCGAAGACCAGCAGGCCAACGCCGATCATCCCCAGCCCCCCGGCAGCAAGTGCGAGATTCGGCGCGCGATCGTCAAGGACCAGGTGCGATAGGGTCATCACGACGAGGGGTTGCACGGCACCGATGGTCGCGACGACCCCGCCGGGCAATCGGTAAGCTGCAACGAACAGAAACGCGAAAAACAGGCCGATGTTCAACGCACCGAGGACGAACGCGCGCCACCACCAATCGCCGCGCGGGAGTGTGCGGCACACCGCTGTGATGAGGAGGCCGGTCGGCAGGGCACGCAGCAAGGCGGTGAGGAACGGTTGATTCGGCGGCAGAAATTCCGTGGTGAGGATGTAGGTCGTGCCCCAAATTGCGGGGGCCAGTGCGGTTAGCCATAGATCACGCATTCGCATGGGATGCCTCCAACTATCTTCGCGTCAAGTTACTTTACATAAAGACACTACACCCGATTTTGCTTTACGTCAAGTTACTTTACGTGAAGCCAATTTGGTGGTATGCTAAGCACATGGACGAACACGACCACGTAGACAGCATTATTGCCCAGTGGCAACGCGAGCGCCCCGACCTCGATGTTGCGCCGATGGGGATCATTGGTCGCATCTCGCGGGCAGCGCGGCACCTCGCGGACGCACTGAAAATCGTTTTCGATGCGCATGGCCTCAACGCCGGGGAGTTCGATGTGTTGGCGACACTCCGCCGCGCGGGGGAACCGCACCAACTCACACCGACGGCGCTGTTCAAATCGGCGATGCTCTCGTCGGGGGCGATGACGAACCGCTTGAATCGCCTGGAAGAGCGCGGTTTGATCACCCGCAGCCCGGACCCAAACGATATGCGCGGGACAATCGTGTCGCTCAGCCCGGCGGGCCTCGACCTCGTGAATACGGTCGTGACGGAACACGTTGCGAACGAACATCGGGTGTTGAGCGCGCTCACCGACGCGGAATCGGCGGCGTTGGCGAGGCTCCTGCGCAAGTTGCTCATTTCCTTCGAAGGCGACGACGAACAAAGCTAACCTGACCGTTGAACATCGACTAGCGGTTTATGGGCTGCACGTGCGAAATACCCAGCCTGTCTAGCTCGGCACGTTCGTCTGCGGCGCGCGTACCCTGTTTGCGCGTGTAAGTTTCGACGACATCAGTCTCACTAAAATCGACGCCGGGATGCTGGAATTCGTCGACCCACCATCCGGGTTTATCTCGGTTCATAAAGCGTAAATTGTCGTTTTGCAGTCTGCCCTGGTGCCCATGTTTATTTTGTACAGCGGGGGCAAGGCGGCTCAACCACCATTTAGGGCCAAGTGTCGGCAGAAAATACGACGATTTTGTTGACAAGTTTATAAAAAACTGATAATGTGGAAACGATCCCACATGGCAATTGTGGCTGAGTGGGAATTTATTTGGGGCAGTGTGGGAACGATCCCACACCTCACAAACAAATTAGCAAATTACACTTTAACGAGGTACACCACACCACGATCTAACTTCCCTACACGCACCTATTGTCCCGGCTGCCAGGCAGCCGAATACGATCTCACGGAGTCGTGCGCGGTTCGCGCATCAATACATCGAAGAAGCTCGCGTATTCCTACATTCATTGTTAAGGAGAAAAACCCCAATGAAATTGCATAACCGGATTTTGCTTATCGTAATGGTGCTGGCCCTCGCCTTCGGCGGTGTGGTGAGCGCACAGGACGGCCCCGCCGAACTGAGCATGTGGTATCCCGGCGCTGGTAACGAAGAAGAGCGCGCCGTGCTCGTTGGCATCATCGAAGAC